>NZ_KV796396.1:0-39704 GCF_001809185.1 Corynebacterium sp. HMSC072G08 | reverse complement strand
GAATCAGACACGCTTTCTGCTACTTAGCCCGCCCCTCGCCACTATCACGCGGCCAGCGAGCAACCGCTCAACGCTGCTCGCTATGCAGCTGTGTCATGTAGGGGTTCAGGGACGAAAGAGCAGTGCGCCAAGACAACGAACGGCCCCGGCAAGTGCCGGAGCCGACGCGCTAAAGCTCAAGGTTAATTAGAAGAGGGAACCCATCTCAATGTAGTGCATACCCATGAGAGCGGCCATCCACACGATGGCCGAGAGGATGAACATCGGGATGGCAAAAAGGAATTCCTTCGCGATGCCGTTGTCAGCTTCGCGGGCGGCAGCTTCTTGCTTTTCGGTTTCCAGACGAGTGCTCATGTCGTCATTCCTTTCGTTCATCCTTTAAGACCAGGAAGGCCGCAACGGCACTTCGATGACGTTCTGGTCTCTTAATAACCCTTATTAGAGTAGCAGGTGGCGCCCCATATCTCCCTATCGATCCGGAGATATTTCGTTACCATACGGTTACCTAGTGCTAACAACCCCCTTACGGGGTAGACAGAAAGTTCGAGCGCCTACACGCCCGGATCTTCGCCCGCTTCCAGCGCGTCAAGGAACGCCTCACGGTCCGCGAACATGCGCTCAATATCTTCCTCGGGACCGACAATCCACAGCCCAGATTCTTCGTCGAAGGTCACGGCGTCCTCCGCGTGGCGCGCGAAGACCTCCTCCATGAGGTCGAGCTGCTCCTCGGTAGCCGTATCATCTTCAAAAGACGCCGGATCCCCGAGCCGCGGCGACTCCTCGCGCAACTCTGTCACGCCGTACTCCGCGTACTGGCGCAGGGGGTGCTCAAATAATTCTTGACCCATCATGTCCGCCATTCTATGGCACACAGACAAAAGAAGACCTCGCGTTACCTATTCTTTAAAACGGTGCCGCGGGGTATCAGGGCGCTACAGAACGCTCCTACTTGCCAATGTCGCGCGGTAACTTAAGCTTCGCCCTGGGCCGGCACGTGAACGCCGGAGGAGAAGTCCACCGGATGGTCCACCACTGCGGCGAAGTACTTCTTCAACACCTCGACGTCAGCCATGTCCATTGGGTCAAAGACCAGCTGGCGCACGGACTCAACGTGATCCGGGGCAGCCGCCTCAAGGCGTTCCAGGCCAGCGTCGGTGATGCGCACAACGACACCGCGAGCGTCACCCACGGACTTCATCTTCTGCACGAGACCGCGACGCTCCATGCGCGTGACCTGGTGCGAGGTGCGGGAGCGGTCCCAGTCCAGATCCGCGCACAGCTCGCGCAGACGCAGCTGCTGCTCGGGAGCCTCAGACAGCGAAACAAGAACAGAGAACTCCGACACAGAGAGATCGCCACGCGCCATGAGCGCCTCATCCATGCCGCGGTTGATTTTACGAATGGTGCCGAGAATATCGCGCCAGAGCTCCTGCTCTTCCGCGTTAAGCCATCGAGGTTCTGTAGTCACCTCAACAAGGGTAGCACTTCAACGCACTTTAACAAACCAATAAATGAGTTTCTTTTGTGGTCTACCTGCGACTTTAGCGGATTCATATAACGAGTTTTTACCTTAAATTCAGAAAACATATCATAACAACGTAATTAATGAAGTCGCCGCGGAGTACAATAGTGACACCGTAAACAGTTGTTCACTAAGGACTATCTAAGGTTTCGTTGTGCTATTCAACCATTCGCCCCACCCTGCCGGCCGTGCATGCCAGGGTGGGGCGTCAAAGAATTACCGACCCGCAAGTGGAACACGTTTCAAATCTTCGATGTCGAACTCGACGCGACCAGGGATCCACTCATAACGCTCAGGCATACACGTGAGCACAATGACCTGGCTGTGACGCCCGGCATCCGCGAAGATGGTGGACATGAGTTCTAGGCGCTGCGAGTCCGTGGAACCCAATGCGTCGTCAATGATGACAGGCACACCAGCATTCGACTCTCCCCCACCCTCCGCGTCATCGCCCACCATGTCGGCGATAGCCAGACGCGTGAGAATGCCCAGCTGCTCTTTCGCACCACCGGACAACGCGTCGAGGTCGACCGTGACGCCGCCGCGTGTGCGGCTGGCAATGCGCAGTTCCTCATCCAGGTCGAATGTGATGTCGCCGCCGAAAAGGGAACGCGCGAGCTGTCCCAGGCGGTCAGCAAACGGTGCCGCGTACCGCTGGCGTGCGGCCGTCTGGTGCTCCTGGAGCACTTCGTAGAGACGACGCGCGGCAGCAGCGCGACGCTGCACGGCCGCGAGCTTTTGCTGCGCCAGCTCTTCAGCAGCAAGGGCAAGCTCAAGTTCTTCTGCCGCGCCGGAGGCTGCCGAGATATAAGACTCCATCCTGAGCATCTCCTTCTCGGCGGTGCTGATGGTGTTCTCCAGAGTCTCGACGCGCGTCTGTGCGCCCACCACCAGCTTCTGTGCCAGCGTCGGGTCGTTGTCTGCAAGCTCGCGCTCAACCGTCTCCAGCTGTTCCTCCAGTTCACTCAGCGCCGTCTTCGCGGCCTCCGCCGCCGCCTGCAGATCCTTGACGCTGCCGGCCTCTGCGGCTGCAGCCACGGCTTTCTGCGCACGCTCAACGTTTTCGCGGACTGCCTTTTCGTTCTGTTGCACCGCGATAAGTTCCGCCTGCGCCTGGCGGCGTTGCAGCGGTTCAAGGCGGGCCGCGGCCTTGTCGACCTCGGCGTCAGCGGTCTCAAATGCGTCGTGTGTTTCCTTGCGGGCTTCTTCTGCTTCGGCGACGCTGAGTTCTTCCGCAGTGTCTTTGACACCAGCAGCCGCAACCTCGAGCTGTGCCTCCAGGGCGCCCAGCTGTGCACGCAAGTCGCCGAGCTCCTCGCCACGCAGCGCAGAGCGCAAGTCGGCCTCGGCCCGGGAGAGGTGCTCCCCCACTTCGCGGTGTGCGTCACGGGTCGCGCGGACCTCATCCACGTCTACGCACTCGAGCTCCTGCAGAATATCGGCGAGCGCGGCACGTGCCTTGTCTTCACGCGCACGCGCGTCCCCGCTCGCTGCAGCACCTGCATCGAAGCGAGCAGAAATGCCAGCAATATCCAGCACGGTGCCGTTATCGAGCGCGACAGTCACATCCTCATCAGCGGGCAGCGCACGCTCCTCGCCGTCAACGGTAACGCTCGAGTCCTTGCCCGAACGCAGAATCAGCTTGGCCGCCGCCTGCTCACGCAGGGAGGCAGCAAGCTCGACCTCGTTGGAGGCCTTTTCAGCACGCGTGACGTCAGCATCCGTGATGACACGACCCCGCGCAGCGGCGACCTCGCGGGCGTCCTTCACCGCCGCGTCGAGGCCATCGAGTTCGCTCACGCGCTCGCGCAGCTGGGCCAGGCGTTGACGGTCCTGGGCGTGTTCAGCAGCGACACGGGCAGCATCGCGGGCCGTGCGTGCTTCATCACGCACAGCCTTCGCCTTAGTGAGCGCCGCGGTGAGCTCCTCGACGGTCTCTTCTTCTTCCCTGGCGGCGGTCTCTGCGGCAGCGACGGCCTCAACGGCCGTCTTCAGTTGAGTTTCGTACTCCTCCAGGTTGCTGCGCAGCTCTTCCCGGCGCGCGAGGTCCTGGTCTGCGCGCTCAGAGTCGAGACGTGCGCGTTCCACGCCTTGGCGCTGTTGTTCCACGGCGGCAGCCATCTGCGTCGCCTTCGCCGCGGATGCTTCGCGCTCCTCCAGAACGGAGCGTGCCTCAGGCAGATCCTCACGCGCGCGCTCGAGCTTGTCATTCGCGCGAGCGTGACTGTCCACGAAGCCTGCAAGTTCATCAACCTTCTTCTGCTTCTGCGCGGCCTCGGCAACGCAGGCCTCGTGGTTCTTCTCCGCCTTGTTCAGTTCACCGGAGGCGCGCCCCTTCTCCGTGTAGTAACGGCGAAACTCGTCCGAGACGCGGCGCATGAGGTCAGTGTCGTCACCGAATGAGGTCTCGGCGTCCGTGCCGGTCTCGCGCTCCAGCGCCGCAGTCAGCGACGGCACGCCAGCTGCGGCGATGCCCTCATCAAGCTGGTCTTGGCGCAGGAAGAGCGTCGCCAGCAGAGCCTTGTCGAGATGTTCAGCGATAATCTCGTCGAGTCGTGCCTGAGCATCCGGACCGGTGAGGCTCTCGTGCTTCGGCGAGGTAATCTCCAGCTCCGTCTTCGAGCCTTTGATAAAGCGCTTATACAGCTTGAAGTCATAAGGGCCAATGCTCATGGACACGGTGACCTCGGGTGCCTCGTCCACGTCCACGGGTTTGAGCCACATGACACCGCGATCGGACAGCGTCTTATCGCGCGCTGTTTTCGCCGTGGACCCGGCACGCTCCAAAAGCGCGATGCCGAGCGCGTCGAGGATGGTCGACTTACCCGCCTCGTTGCCGCCATGAATAACGATGACGCCGGTATCCGGAAAATTGTCGGCTCGCAGGTGGCGCACGCCGCGGACGTTGTTCAATTCGATGGAATGAATACGCATGGTGGTTTAGGCTCCCTTGGCAGTAAGACGGAACAGCAGATTAGTGGCATCGCGCGCTTCGAGGTCGCCAGCGCTCATATCCTCGACGAGTTCTTCCAGCGCCGACGCGGCGAAGCCGGTAAGTCCGAGGTTGTCGAGCTCATCCGGGTCGGGCTCGGTCACCAAGTCCATAAGGCGCTCGCGCGGATAAAGCGCGGCAAAGATATCAGTGAGTTCATCAAGCCCTGATTCCAGCGCGCGCTGTGCGGTCAGACTCAGCGTGCCGGTGAGACCGTACTTGATGACGGTGCGGTCCTTATTCTCATAGGCACGCAGCTGCGACAGGAAAGACTCCACGTCTTCGAGGGAGTCAAGCTCCGCGGACACAGCGTCAAAGCGCCACTGCCCCACGTGGTGCTTTTCTACCGTCACCGTAGCCGGTCCCGTGCCGTCCTTTTCGATGGTGACCACGAGAGCATTGCCGGAATCACGCTCGCCGTTATCCGTCTCGAGGCCATGGAAATCCGTCACTTCGGGCGAACCAGAGAACCACACCGCGCCAGTCGCCGAGAGGTTCTGGGTTGAGTGCGTATCGCCCAAAGCAAGGTAATCGATAGAGCCGGAGCGAACGGCCTGCTCGACCTGCGCTAAGTCAATCTCTGCTGGCGAAGGCGTGGAGGTACGCGAGGAGACCTGGCCGTGGCCCACTGCGATCCGGATATTCTCCGTGGGCTCAAGTCCCTGCAGGGCCTCAGCAACGAGGTCACGGTTGACATGCTTGGTAAGCAACGGAGCCCCCACGAGCTCGACACCGTCGGCCACCTCCTGTGGCACGCTATCGCCCAAGACATAGACGTTCTCCGCAGTCGCGGTACGGAAAATCGAGTCAGCCACGAGAGGATCATGGTTGCCCGGCAACAGGTAAACAGGCACCGGCAGACCAGCGAGCACCTCATTGGCGCGGCCGGTGGTCTGGCGCGTAAGAGAGTTATGTTCAAAGACGTCTCCGGCGGCGACAATAAACTGCGCGCCGGTGCGCGTGGCGAGCTCGCCCAGGCGCTCAACGGCGGCAAGACGGGCGGCGCTAAAGCGGGCCTGTGCCTCGCCTTCGAGGAACCAGCGCTGCATTCCCCACTGGAAGTCCGAGGTATGGATAAAAGTTACGCGTTGAGTCATGGCTCCACCATAAAACAGGGGGTCGACATGACGCCGAGTTATATCGAACGCGCCGGCTAGGAGTCTTGCTGCATGCCTTTAGCGCTGCACCAAAAAATCGTAGAGTTCTTCGATATCGCTCACGGCGCGCAACAATTCGAGATTGGTGTGCGTGACAGAGCGCAAGGCCTTCCGGAGCAGATCCATATCGGAGTCCTCAAGGGCCGGCGCGATCTTGGGCTCAGGAATATCGGGCAGGCCGCGGCCGTTCCAGAACAGCTGGTTGCGCTCCGCGGAGTCCAGACCGGAGTTCGGCGAATACGCGTCGCGGGAAGCTTCCTGAGCTTGGGCCATCATGGACTGTTCCAGCGTGGCGAAGCTCAGGCCGCGCATGGCGAAGACGACGGAAGGGTCGGCGTCCATGCGCGCGGCGAGGCGGTCGACCACCGCCACGATGTGCTTGCAGAATGGAGCGTGATCCGGGCACGAGCAGCTAAAGCGCACGTCGTCGGGGTCCTCACCCAACAGGATATCGAGGACGCGGACGGGCAGGAGGCCGTCACGCGCGTCACGGATGGCATTGGGAGTGCGCGCCATAATCTCGCTGACCTGGCCCACATCGTCGTTGCTGCGGTACGGCAGCTGGATGAGCACGGCGAAGGGCTCGTTTTGGCTGCCGGCCACACGCCCGTGAATGGCGCCATTGCGCACGTCAAGGCCGACGACGTTGCCCGCATGAGCGTAGTCACGCCCGCGCGCCAAGCGTCCGGCGTCGACTTCCTTGCTCATGAAGGACACGAGGCGCGTCGCGGCCGGAGACATAGAGGATCCGGAGTGGTTGACGCGGTCGACCTTGAGGACTTCGTCCTGCGTAGTCACGCGCTTGCGCGTGCCGAAGTTGACGTAGGTGACGTTGTCAGGCGTCGAGCCATCGTTCGTTGCGTCGCCCGTGGTTGAATCCGCCATGGCCTACTCCCTTCCCCTATAGCTCATAAGATCAGCCAGCTGCTCGGGGCTGAGCTCGGTGAGCCAGCCTTCGCCTTCGCCCACGATGGCGCCGGCGAGCTGCATCTTGCCGTCGAGGATGTCCTGGATGGATTCCTCGAGCGTGCCCGCCGTAATCATCTTGTAGACCTGCACGTTGCGCTCCTGGCCGATGCGGAAGGCGCGGTCCGTGGCCTGATTTTCCACGGCGGGGTTCCACCAGCGGTCCATGTGGACAACGATATTCGCCGCCGTGAGGTTAAGACCCGTGCCGCCCGCCTTGAGCGAAAGAATCATCACCGGCGGCCCATCGGGCGCCTGGAAACTCTCCACCATCTGGTCACGCTTATTTTTCGTCACGCCGCCGTGTAGGAACGGAATCTCACGGCCGAGTTGCTCCGTGAGGTAAGGCTGCAGGATATCGCCAAAGGCCTTGTACTGTGTGAAGACGAGAATGCGCTCGCCGGTCTGCGTGGCCTCATCGACAATGCGCATGAGTTCGCGAACCTTGCCAGAGCGGTGTTTGCCGCGAATGGTCACGGCGCTACCATCGCCCAAGTAGTGCGCCGGGTGGTTACAAATCTGCTTAATGTGTGTGAGCGAGGCGAGCACGAGGCCGCGGCGCGCCATGCCCTTCGTTTCCTCCAAGCGCCGCTGGATGGAGTCGACGAGCGCTTTATACAGCGCCGCCTGCTCCGAAGTCATCTCCACGGTAACGATCTGCTCGGACTTCTCCGGCAGGTCATCGATGATGGTGGGGTCAGTCTTCAGGCGCCGCAGGATAAAGGGCGCGATGAGCTGGCGCAGCCGCTCGGCCAGGCCAGGGTCATCCCCGCGTTCGATGGGCTTGGCAAAGTGGTTGCGGAAGAAGCTCGCCGAGCCCAGGACGCCCGGGTTACAGAAGTCGAGGATGGAACGCATCTCGCTCAGACGATTTTCCACCGGAGTGCCCGTGAGAGCTAACCGATGCCGCGACGGCAACGAGCGCACAGCCCGCGAGGCCCGCGTGCCGGAGTTCTTAATGGCTTGCGCCTCGTCGAGCACGACGCGGTCCCAGTCCACTTCGCCAAGCATGAGGAAGTCCCGCGAGGCCGTGCCGTACGAGGTGATGACGAGGTCGTAGTCGCGTGCCTTGTCCACGAAATCCTGATCGCGCAGGCGCTGCGAGCCATGCTGGACGAGGACTTTGAAGCTCGGCACGAACTTCGCGGCCTCGCGTGCCCAGTTACCTACGACGGAGGTGGGCGCGATGACGAGCGTAGGGCCGGGCTTCGCTTCCTCCGCAGCCGCGGCGGCGGCGTGCTCGACCGCGAGCAAGGAAAGCAGCTGCAGCGTCTTGCCCAGGCCCATGTCGTCCGCGAGCACCGCGCCGATATCGTTCTGGGACATCCAGTAAAGCCAGTCCACGCCGCGGCGCTGGTAATCGCGCAGCTCCGCATGCACCGTGTCCGGAATGTCGACGCGCTTGGGCGCCGGGGTCTCCATGCCGCCAAGCAAGGAGTTGAACCAGCCGCTGCCGGTGAACTCGATCGGGTCCTTGGCCATCGCCTCGAGCGCGAGCTGGCGCAGTTCCGCGACGGTGACCTCGCCGAAGTCTGCGTCGTCCGCGGCCTCGTTGAACTCCGCAAGCCGGCGCTGGACGTCCGCGATCTGGTCTTCCCAGCCCGGCGTGCCCAAGTCTCGAGCGTGCTCGGCGCGCATGAGGTCGCGTTCGAGTTCCTTCTTCATCCGCTCGCGCGATTGCTTGGCCAGCTTGGACATGTAGTCGCTAATCCGCGTGATGGACGCCGTATCCGCCATCACCCAGTTGCCGCGCAGGCGGATAAGTCCAGATTTCGAGGCGATGAGTTCGTCCATCTCGTCGTCGGTGAGCTCAATATCGCCCACGGACAGGCGCCAGTCATACTTAACCAGCTTTTCCATGCCGAGGTGGCGCTTCGTCGCGCCGTCCGCCCCGGAGTCAGCCTCGCGGGTCTCCAGTTTGGCGGTGGTCTCCATCTGGGACCATGCTTTGGGCAACATAACGTTGATCCCGGCCGTGCGCAGCGCCGCAGCGTCTGCGCCCACGAATTGAAGCAGGTCCTCGGTGCTGAGATAGACATCCCAGTCGCCCGCGTTCTCGTAGTAGCGGTCCGGCTCGCGCGAGCCCTCCTGTGCCAAGCGCGGCGCGATCTCGATGGCGCGGCGGCGCACGTCGCGCAGGCGCTCCACGCTCGTGCGGTCGAGCTGGCTCGTGCGGATGGGCTGCGGCGCATCCGTGCCCGAGCGCACGGCAAGGCGCACCGGCCACGTCGTATCCTGCCATCCCGGAGTAAAACTTTCGTCCCCGTCGTCTCCGGCGCTGGAGGCGGCGGCAAAGCCGGGAGCGGGGGCATCGGCAAGCTCCTGCTCCGCCGGCGGCTCCTCGACGATGACCACAAGCTGGAGGTCGACCTGGGTAATGGAATCCTTCCACTCGTTCAGCCCGCGCAGGAGCTGGGCGCGGCCGCGCTTGACCGCCGTGGTCCGCAGGAGGGCATCGACGAACTCGTGCCACGGGTAAGGGCGAATCTGCGTGCGGAGGTCCTCGAGCTCAACGTAGGTAATCCAGTGCGTGAGCTCGTCCGCCATGTCATCAGTGAGCGCCCGGTTATTGACGGTAAGGATGCCGGGAGCCGCCGCGACCATCTCCGCGAGCCAGCCGCGCTCCCCCAGGCCTGAGGCAAGCTGCCACATGGGGAACCACTCGCCGGACTGGTAGTTCAGGCGCATGGTCACGCGCCCCGCGCGCACGAACTTCGTGAGTCCCTCATACGCACGCACGAGCCAGAGTAGATCCGGGGCGAGGCTTTCGCGCTGCTCTAGGCTCACGCCCGGCGCGCGCCGCGACACGGCGGTGAGCTGGCTTAAAATCTTCACCGTCTCATCTGGGCCAAACATGGCCATGGGCACCATGAGCGAGACGTCTTTGCCCTTGGGCGTGCGCAGCGTCATGCGTGCACGGTTGCGGAAAGATTTATTAGCAAGGATCTGATCCACGACCGCGGGGAAGGTGCCCTCCGGCACCGCGGCAGGCGTGATGATCTTGTGCCCTTCGACCTGTTCAATCCATAAACCTAGCCCGGAGACCGGCAGCCAGATTCCATGCACAAGGTACGAAGACATAACGACCATTCTAACATTCTGACCCCACCGCGCCGCCTGTCGGGTTTTCGCTGGACGCCGCACTGTAAGCCGCAGCGCTATCGCACGTAGGTTCGGGTTTATTGAATGATTTGACTAAAACGCCACGATCCACCAGTGTGTTCCGTACCATAGTGCGGGACAGACTCATCCGTAGGTCACGCTGTGTCCTGCGCAACTCTGTGTGTGGCTTACGCTCACCGCGGGCCCCCCTTACAGAGCACAACTCCCGCAGTACACGACTCTCTACAACCAAAGGAGGCGTGAGTGACTACCTCAACCTGGTACGTACTCGCCATCATCATTTATCTCTTTGTCATGCTTGCGATCGGTTATTGGTCGTACAAGCAGACGAGCCAGTATGACGACTACGTCCTGGGTGGGCGTGGTCTCAACCCCTTCGTCGCGGCGCTTTCGGCCGGCGCCTCGGATATGTCCGGTTGGCTGCTCATGGGCCTGCCCGGCGCGCTCTTCCTCACCGGTTTCTCCGAGCTGTGGATGGCCATCGGTCTTACCGTCGGCGCCTGGTTCAACTGGAAGCTCGTGGCCCCGCGCCTGCGTGCCTACTCGGAGGTCGCCAACAACTCGATTACGGTGCCCTCCTTCTTTGAAAACCGCGTGCACGATCACTCGCGCGTGCTGCGTATCGTCGCTGCACTCGTCATCATCTTCTTCTTTACCTTCTACGTCTCCTCCGGCATGGTCTCCGGCGGCCGCTATTTCGAGTCGACGTTCCAGGGCGACTACTTGACCGGCATGCTCATCGTTGCTGCGGTGACGGTGGCCTACACCTTCATCGGCGGCTTCCTCGCGGTGTCCTACACGGACGCAGTTCAGGGCATGCTCATGTTCGCCGCGCTCATTATCGTCCCCGTCATGGCGATCATCGCGCTGGATAACCCGGCCGATATCTTCTCCTTCGCTGCGGAGAACCCCTACGCCACGGGCGGCGCTATTGAGAACCCACAGTATTTCTCGCTGTTCTCCGGCGTCTCCGCCGCTGTCATCATCGGCAACCTCGCTTGGGGCCTGGGCTACTTCGGCCAGCCGCACATCATCGTGCGCTTCATGGCGCTGCGCTCGCCTGCCGATGCCGCCACGGGCCGCCGCGTGGGCATTGGCTGGATGGCTCTGTCCATCCTCGGCGCCGTCTTCGTGGCGCTGGCCGGTACGGTCTTCTTCACCAACACCGACCACTCGATTACGGACCAGGAGAATTACGAGACCATCTTCTTGGACATGGCGCAGATCATGTTCCACCCGCTCGTCGCCGGCCTCGTGCTCACCGCGGTCCTTGCCGCCATTATGTCGACGATGTCCTCGCAGCTGCTCGTCGTCTCCTCCTCGCTCATCGAGGATCTCTTCACCATCGTCAAGAAAGACAAGCCCTCGGACGCGGTCATGATGAACCTCTCGCGCACCGCCGTCGTCGCCGTCGCCGTCCTCGCCGCCGTGCTCGCGATTAATCCGAACGACTCCATCTTGGGCCTCGTCTCCTTCGCCTGGGCCGGCTTCGGCGCCGCCTTCGGCCCACTGGTTCTGTTCTCCCTGTTCTGGAAGCGTCTCAACGCCCCTGGCGCCATCGCAGGCATGATTACCGGTGCCGTCGTCACCATCGTGTGGGGCATGACCTCCCTGGGCGACCTTATCTACGAGATTGTCCCCGGCTTCGCCGCCGCCGCGATCGTCACCTGGGTCGTGTCGCTTGCCACCGCCGCACCTCGCCCGGAGACTACCGCGGAGTTCGACGCCGCACAGGAGCTCATCGCGAAGGCCAACCGCGATAAGAACTTCCAGTTCGAAGGCGCCGCCGATTAACGAGCACCGTCTACGCGGAACCTTTCGCCGCGCCGGCCAGTCCAACTAAGTCGTGAATGCTTTTCTTCGCGACTCCGTGACTGCCCGGCGCGTGTACGTTTTTCTCCTCACTCTCGCCACCCTCGCCTTTCTCGTGCCCCGCTGGCTCAGTCCTCCCGCCTGGCTGTTTCCGCCAGGGCCTACCGATGCCACCCTTCCAGAACCTCGCACCCTCCTCACCGCCGTCCCCGTCGCCCCGGGCGAGCGCCACCGCGTCGTGGGCTACGAGCGCGAGGCCTTCGGCGACGGCTGGGGCAGGGCACGCGTGACGGGTCTCGAGCACTGCACGTCCCGGGAGGCAGCGCTTGCCGTGCAGTCGCGTCCGCGCGCCACGAGCTGCGAACCGGCTGCTGTCATTGAAGATCTCTATGCCGACACGCGCGTCTTCTCCACGGAAAGGCTCGAGGCTGACCACGTCTTTCCGCTCGCCGCCGCGTGGGACATGGGCGCCTGGGCGTGGGACGACGCGCGGCGCGTGGAGTTTGCCAACGACCCGCTCAACCTCGTTATCACCACGCGCGCGGCCAACCAAGACAAGTCTGACCAACTCCCCTCGCGCTGGATGCCGCCCGCGCGCACGCGGCATTGCTGGTACGCTCAGCGGCTGGCCGCCGTCGCCTACGCCTATTCCCTACCGTTGCCGGCCGCGGACCATAGAGCAGTGCGTCGCGCCTGCCGGTTGTAATTCCCCGTGCCCCCGGTTCGCGAAAGGCCCTGTTCATCTATAGGCTTGTTCCCTAATGGCCGCAGGCGGCTTGCCTGCGTGCACAACAATCGCAACGAAAGGTCTTTAGACAGGTCACCCCATGACTACTCTCGCCATCGCCATCCATGTCATCGCCGCCATCCTGCTCGTCGGCCCGGTCATGGTCTCCACCTCCATGTTCCCGGCTCAGATCATCAACGCCCAGGGCGGCAACACCGGCGCGCTGAGCATCCTGCACCGCATCACGAAGACGTACGGTCTCTTCTCCGCCATCGTCCCGGTCCTCGGCGTCGCCGTATTCCTCACGGACCTGGCCACCTACGGAAAGCAAGGCCAGTTCCACGCCTCCATCGCCCTCGCGATCGTCGCCTGGGCTCTGCTCATCTTCGTCGTCATCCCCAAGCAAAAGGCTGTCGTCGCGGCTCTGGGCGGCGACACCGACACTGTGCAGGCTGCTGCCCCGGCCGATAAGCCGGTCGATCTGGAGAAGTCCCGCTCCCAGATTGCGATGTTCTCCGGCATCTTCAACCTGCTGTGGATCATCATCGCGATCCTCATGTTCATTTAACGCGCCTCGCCTTGCGCGTCCTCGCGCGCTCGGTACCGTGTTGTCCCCGGCGCCAACCACATGCGAAAGACCCGGCCAGCGAACTCCTCTCGAGTCCGCTGGCCGGGTCTTTTCTGCGGTCTAGGCGTCTAGCTGGCTAGTCGCGCCAGCCACCGCGACGGTCATCACGGTCGCGGCTACCGCGGAAACCACCACGGCGGTCATCACGGTCGCGGCCACCACGGTAACCACCACGGCGATCGTCACGGCCACCACGGCGGTCATCACGGTCGCGGCCGCCACGGTAGCCTCCGCGGCGATCGTCACGGCCACCACGATCGTTGTCGCGACGCGGCGGACGACCAGTGTCCTTCGTAATGTTGATGAGCTGGCCGGAAATGCGCGTGTCCTTGAGACGGTCGAGCACGGCCGGATCCATGTCCTTCGGCAGGTCAACCAGGGTATGCCCCACGGCGATGGTAATGCGACCGAAGTCCTTGGAGGTCAAGCCACCTTCGTTGGCCAGGGCGCCGACGATGGCACCGGGGCGGACATTCTGGCGCTTGCCGACATCAAGGCGGTAGGTAACAAAGTCACCGTCAGGACGACGCGGGCCGCGATCACCACGGTCGCCGCGGCCACGGAAGCCACCGCGGTCGCGGTCACGACGGTCGTCGCGCTCAAAGCGGTCACGGTCGCGGCGGTCACGCTTGGACTTCGGTTGCTCCTTGAGTAGGAACTCCTGGCCTCCCTGCAGCTGCACGGCGAGTGCGGCGGCAATGTCGTCCATGGCCACATTGTTGGTCTCCGAGTACTTGCGCACGAGGCCGCGGAAGAGCTCCATCTGCTTGTCCTCGAGAGACTCGCCGATAGACGCCGCGAACTTCTCCTTGCGCTTCGCGTTGACCTCGTCGACGCTGGGCAGATCCATTTCCTCGAGGCGAGCATTGGTCACGCGCTCAATGGAACGGAGCATGCGACGCTCACGCGGGGTGACGAAGAGGATGGCCTCGCCTGTGCGGCCGGCACGACCGGTACGGCCGATGCGGTGGACATAGGACTCCGTGTCATTCGGAATATCGTAGTTGATGACGTGCGTGATGCGGTCCACGTCCAAGCCACGGGCCGCGACGTCTGTCGCGACGAGGATGTCCAAGCGGCCATCCTTGAGCTGGTCGACGGTGCGCTCACGCTGCTGCTGCGCGATGTCGCCGTTAATGGCGGCCGCGTTGTAGCCGGCGTCGCGCAAGGTGTCTGCAACTTCTTCGGTCTCGTGCTTCGTGCGGCAGAAGACAATCATGCCGTCGTATTCGATGACCTCCAGGATGCGCGTGAACGCATCCATCTTCTGGCGGTGTGCCGTAAGCAGGTAGCGCTGCGTGATGTTGTCGTTCGTGCGGCGCTCAGACTTGACGGTAACCTCAGCAGGTTCATTGAGGTACTGCTTGGACAGGCGGCGAATGCCATTGGGCATGGTCGCGGAGAAGAGTGCGACCTGCTTGTCTTCCGGAGTATCTTCGAGGATGCGCTCGACGTCTTCCTGGAAGCCCATGTTGAGCATCTCGTCCGCCTCATCGAGCACGAGGAAGCGCAGCTGCGAGATGTCCAGCGAGCCCTTCTCCAAGTGGTCGATGACGCGACCCGGGGTGCCGACGATGACCTGTGCGCCACGGCGCAAGCCCGAGAGCTGGATGCCGTAGGCCTGACCACCATAGATGGGCAGGATTTCAATGCGGCCTAGGTGGTCCGCGAAGGACTGGAAGGAGTCTGCGACCTGCAGGGCGAGCTCACGCGTCGGCGCGAGAACGAGGGCCTGCGGGTGGCGGGCATCCGGATCGATCTGGGACAGGACCGGCAGCGCGAACGCTGCGGTTTTACCCGTACCGGTCTGTGCAAGGCCCACGACGTCGCGGCCCTCCATCAAGATCGGAATGGTCTCTGCCTGAATGGGTGAAGGGGTGGTGTAGCCCACCTTGGCAACGGCCTCCTGAACTTCTTCAGGTAGACCGAGGTGCGCAAACCCCTGGGAGTCGTCATTGGCCGAATCCTCAGATTCGGCGCCGGTGTCCTCAGAAGTTGCCGCAGCCCTGGTGTCGTTGTCATTCGAGTCCGTGGCGCTATCTGCCACGACGTTATCCGTGGCATTGCCTGCCACGACACCTTGCGTGTTTTCCTGAGATTCCGACTGATTGAAATTTTCTTCCGGCTCGTTGACGCCGCCGGTGGCGTTATCGGTAATGCTCATTGCTCCACCCACACTACTTGACGCAGGCAATAAACACCATTGAATACACAAATAGTTACGTGTTGGTGGGCGGAAACACCGCGGTGCGCTCCCCACCCGAATGGTCACAATGGCTCGTCCCGGTTGCTAGTTCCGGTCGCGCCTCTCCCCTTCCCGCAGTATGCCCGCAACACGAAACGGCACCCACGATTCCATCGTGGACGCCGTCCTTATGCGAGGTGTTAGCGCATGTTCACGCTAACGAAAGCTACGCCAGATTAGAGGACGGGCGACAGTCCAGCGTCGTCTTGTCCGGAGACGCGGAACAGGTGCTCATTGACGAACTCGCCCACGCCCCAGCGTGCGAGCTCACGGCCGTAGCCGGAACGGCCCACGCCGCCGAAGGGCAGGCCAGCGGCGGTCACGGAGGCCTCGTTGACGAAGGTCATGCCGTCTTTGAGCTGGGAGGCGACCTTCGCAGCAGCCTCCACGTCGGCGCCCCACACGGAGCCGGACAGGCCGTACTCGGAGGCCTCGTTAGCCACCTTCACGGCCTCGTCCGCGTCCTTGACCTTGTAGACGATGGCGACGGGACCGAAGATCTCGTTGCAGCCCACGTCTGCCTTCGGGTCGACGTCGGTGAGCAGCGTGGGCTCCATGTAGGCGCCCTCGCGATCAAGGGCCTTGCCACCCACACGAATGGTGGCCTCACCGTTCTGCGCAGCCTTCTGGAGTCGCTCGACAATCTCGTCGCGCGCGTCGATGGAGGACAGCGGTCCGATGTCCGCGTTCTCGTCGTCGAAGGAGCCGACCTTCATCGCGTCGATCTTCTTCTCGAGGTACTCAACGGTGCGGTCGTAGAAGTCTTCCATGACGATGAGGCGCTTAGGCGCGTTGCACGCCTGGCCGGTGTTGTACATGCGGATGGGCAAGTACTGGTCCAGGACCCACTCAAGCTTCTCGTCATCGAGAACGATGAACGGATCGTTGCCGCCCAGCTCGAGCACGGACTTCTTGTAATTTTCGCCTGCGGTCTTCGCCACGGCAGCGCCAGCGCCCTCGGAGCCGGTGAGCGAGACGCCCTTGATGCGCTTATCCGCCACGAAGTCATCCATCTGGGAGCCCGAGGCGTAGATATTGATATACGCGTCCTTGGGCAGGCCCGCCTCGACGAGCAGATCCTCACAGTCCTGGGAGGACAGCGGGCAAATCGACGCATGCTTCAGCACGATGGTGTTGCCCAGCAACAGGTTGGGAGCAGCGAAACGAGCGACCTGGTAGTACGGGAAATTCCACGGCATGATGCCTAGCAGCGGGCCAAGCGGGTCCTTGCGCACGTAGCTGTGAATGGCACCCTGCGCCGGGAGTTCCTCGTCCGCGAGCAGCTCGTGCGCGTGCTCGGCGTAGTACCGGTAAATGTCGGCGACGATAGAAATCTCCGCCTTGCCCCAACGCGTGAGCTTGCCCATCTCACGTCCGATGTGCTCGGCGAGTTCCTCCGCGCGCTCCTCGTAGAGGTCCGCGGTACGCGCCAGCACGGCGGCGCGCTCATCGATGCTTGTCGCGCTCCACTCCTTAAAGGCCGCCGTGGAGCGGTCTAAGATGCCATCGCGATCGGAGTCCGCGATGCGCTGAAAAGTCTCTTCTTGCTTACCAGTGTTCGGGTTATTTAATGCGAAATCAGCCATGGCCCCCTGCGTACCCGCACACCCGGCATCCTTCAATGAAGAACGGTGACGACCGCGGCTCACCACGCCAAAGACACGTCATACCTTTGCATATAAAGATCTGTTTGGGCTTAGGCGTGGAGGCTGGCCCAACGTCATACCCGCCAAGGCGGTGGCAAGCACCGCGGTATGCGTGGCGGCGGTGGCGACGATGGCCTTCTTTGTCATTTCCATGGTTTCGAGAGTCCGTCGCGGCCCGCCGGGCGGTAGCCAATTCAACCGTAACCAACGCACCCGGAATAAAGCACAGATGCGCGCCGTTGTAGCCACCATGACCACGAGCGATCTGTTTAAGCCCCTGTCCCTCGGCCGTTACGAGCTGGCCAACCGCGTGACCATGGCGGCCCTCACCCGCTCCCGCGCGGGCGAGTCCGGCATCCCCACCGAGCTCCACGCGGAGTATTACTCGCAGCGTGCCAGCAACGGACTCGTCGTCACCGAGGGCACCTTCCCCGCGGTGTCCACCCGCGCCTTCCCCGGTCAGGCCGGTATCGAGACTGCAGAGCAGCAGGCCGGTTGGGCCAGGGTTGCGGACGCCGTCCACGCCAAGGGCGGCACAATCTTCATGCAGATGATGCATGCCGGCCGCCTGTCCCACACAACGCTATCGAACGGCCCGCAACCGGAGGCACCGTCCGCCATTGCCTCGGGCACCGCCGTACGCGACTTCGAGACCCGCAAAGACTGCCCGGTGCCCCGCGCCTTGGAGACCTCGGAGATTCCGCGCATCATCGAACAGTTCCGTGCCGCCGCCCGCCGCGCGGTCGACGCCGGCATTGATGGCGTCGAAATCCACGGCGCTAACGGATACCTGCTCCATGAATTCATGGGCGCCGTCTCCAACCAGCGCACGGACGAGTACGGCGGCTCGCCCGAAAACCGCGCCCGCCTGCTCATCGAGCTCACCCAGGCCCTTGTCGAGGAAATCGGCGCCGACCGCGTCGCCATCCGCCTGTCCCCCAAGATGAATGCCCAGGGGCCCATCGATCCCGAGGACAACGACGCAGAGGTCGCCGCCACCTACGGTGCCTACCTCGACGGCATCAAGGATCTGAACATCGCCTACGTATCCTTGCTCTGGGGATTCGAGGAGAACGCGCTTATCCAGAACCTTGCGGAGAAAGCCCGTGCCAACGGCACGACCCGCGTCCTCTTCAACACCGGCTTCCCCACCGTCACCCAGCTTTCCGATGCCGCCGCGCTCATCGAGCGCCCCTACGTCGACGCCGTCGTCGTAGGCCGCATGATTCTGGCTAACCCGGATCTCTCCCGCCGCTGGGAGGAGGGCCTTGAGCTCAACGAGCCGGACCCCGCCACCTTCTACGTGGGTGGCGCACATGGTTACACGGACTACCCGTTCGCTAGCTAGTTACGCTCCCGCTCACCGCTCAGCAACGCCGCCGCACTCCTCATCTGGGGACTGCGGCAGCGTTGCTTTTATATTGTGCGCGCATGGTGCGTGCTGCGCTTAGGTCTCGAAGACGCGCTTGAGTCGATCGAGCCGGTCCTGGTATTCCTTGACGCGCTCCGCGTATCGTTCACCAATCGTCACGATGACCGAGTTGGCAATCATGAGCGGCACAGACATGGACAGCCAGCCATCGCGGGCGCCACGCGGGGACGCCAGCACGATATCCGGGATGGGCGAGAGAATCTGCAGATTATCCGTCACGAGCAGGATGCGTGCGCCAACTTTCTCCGCGTGCGCGAGGAGGTGGCGCAGCTGCCTGGAAGTTTTGCGGAACTCGAAGACGATGAGGACGTCCTTACCCGTCATGGTGAGCACAGCCTCCGCATTCTCATGCGCCGTCAGGTCGGTGAGGTCATGTACCGCAAGGCCAAAGCGGCCGAGACGGCGATAGTACATCTCAGACAACAGCGCGGAGTCGCTGCGGCCATAGATATAAATGCGCTCGCCTTCCATGATGAGATCCGCCGCAGCGTCGATATCGCGCTGCTTCACGTTCTTCGGGATGAGAATGAAGTTATCAATCTCAGACTGCACCATGTTGCCCAGCGTGGAACCATCGCGCATAGTCGCTGCCCGCGGCTTGAGCGTCTCCACGTGACCAGCAAGGAAATCAGAGTGCATGTCGCGCAGATCCGCGCGCAGCTCAAGGAAACCCTTGTAGCCGAGTTTCTTCGAGGTACGCGTCACGGCAGAGGGATGAACGCGGGCACGTGCGGCCACGTCTTCGCCGCGCCACAAGGCGGCCTCTGCTGGGTTGGATAGCAACACATCAACGATCGCGAGGTCCGACTTATTCAGGTCGGCACGATGACTCTCGACACGTTCTTGAAAACTCACGGGCGCTAGTCTAATGAAATTTTTATTTCCCAAGTAACCCGTTGGTCATTTTTTGGTTCCGCACGCGCAGACGGCGCGGGATAACCGTTTCTAACGGCTCGCGAGCAAAGAACCAACCGCTCAGCCCCACGACGGCAATGACCGCACATAGCCCAAAGGCTGCCATAAATCCCCATTCGTCCGCGAGTGCACCAATGACGATGGGGCCTAAGATTTGACCAAAGTCGCCCGCCATCTGGAATGCGGAGAGCACCTGGCCGCCAGAGCGCTCGTTGCCAATAACGTCCGCGAGTGCTGCCTGCTGCGCCGGATTGATAAGGCCCGAGGCCGCGCCGGCCAACACGGAGAATACGATGAGCGAGACCACGTGGTCCGCGAACCCCAGCGTGCCCATGAAGACCCCGGAGCCCACCAGGCCACTTATGATGAGGGGCTTGCGGCCCCACCTGTCTGCCAGGCGGCCCGAGAATTGCAGAACCGTCGCATTACCCGCCGCGAACGCCGCCAGCGCGAAACCAGAAGCCGCCGCACCGTTGTGAAAGACGGATGCCGCAAACAACGGAAGCACGGAGACGCGCACGCCCATGTTGATCCACGAGTGCGCAAAGTTCGACGTCAGCGCGGCGCGAAACGCCGTGTCAGACCATGCGTCACGCACCGCCATGTGTGGCGCCTCGTGGGCACGTTCCTCCTGGGGGTCGACCTTAGGCATGAGCACCGCCACGATAAGCGCGGCAATGCCCACGCCGACGCCGTAGATAAAAAACGGCCACCGGAAGCCGAGGAACGACAAGGACGCGCCCACCAGCGGTCCGGCCACGTTACCCAAGAGGAATGCCGTGCCGTAGAGTGCCGAACACTTGCCGCGAATCGTGGGCGGCGACAAACGCACGATAAGTCCCATGGCGGAAACCGTAAACATCGTCGAGCCAATGCCCGCGATGGCGCGCAACGCGAGGATGTGCCAATAGCTTTGCGACAGAGCAACCATGCCCGTGGCAACACCCACCGTGGTAAGGCCCACGAGGTAAATCCGGCGCGAGCCCAACATATCCACGAGGCGTCCGGACGCAGGCGCAAAGAACAGCCGCGACGCGGCAAATGCAGAGACCACACAACCCGCGGCCGCCATCGACACGTCGAAGCTCACCACGAACTGCGGCAGCAGCGGCGCGATGAGCCCGTAGCCAATCGCAATCATGAACGCCGCAGCGACCATAATCCAAATCTCACGCGGTATCTTCGCCTCAATCTGCGGCTCTACCGACTGCTGCGGCTCCGGGTGCGGCATGCCAGAAGATTCCGCGACGGACTGGCGTGACGCAGACAGTTCCCTGTCGTGTTCCGAAATTTTTTCTTCCCCTTTCTTCGTGCTATTCAGTCTATCGCTCTTGGATGCGCCGCTATAGTCGCCACATTTCGAACACGATTTCGATGTTCGGCATTGTCCGGACCCGGCGTGTTGGGGCCTAGCCTTACTCTGCGAAGCATGAACACTGTTGCTGATACTCACCTTGCCATCGAACTCTCCGCCGCAGAGACCGTGTCCAAGCTGCGCACCGTGCTGCGCCACCCGCGCTCCCTTGCCCGGCCCGTCGCCAGCTGGCGTCCGCCCACACTGGCGCTGCCTGCCGTGGGGGCTGCCCCACCGCTTATCATCGCGCTCACGCGCTATCGCGTGGGCCCGGTGGCCAAGGCTCGCGTCCGCGGTTATGGCGCCACCCGCGAGCCCGCGTATCTCATCAGCGCGCGGATCACGGTTCCCACCGGACCGCTGCGTAGCGACGCCGCACTCGTCGCCGCCGAAGCATGGGTGCGCGCTGCGGTCAGCCCGGCGCCGGCACCCGCCGAAGAGGACACGTCACGCCCGGCGCTCGCAGCGGTCGACACGCCGCATGACTGCTACGGCGGAGACGCGGTGCACGAGATCACGACGTCCTCGGCCGCCACCTTTGTCTGGCTCGTGGACCGTGACTTCCGCCCGGTGCCGTCACCGTTGTCCATGTTCGAAAGCTTTGCGTCTGCGGCCTAACCAGCCACCGGCCATGGCCGCGAACCACTACCGGGGACCGCTGCCGCGCTGCGACTTAAGCCCTGTGGCGGCCTTGTGCGTCTGCGCCTAGCGCGCGAGAGCCCTCGTTGCGGGGCGTTCCTGCGGTGCCGGTAGTTTCGCGTGCGAGCTCATTCAACGCACGGCCGGCGTCCTTGACTTCTTGCTCGCTCTCAGTGAGAAGAATGCGCGACAGCCGCGGCTCGTTGCCGCTAAAGGTAAAGAAAGCCATGGGGCGCGGCGGCATATAACGCACCAGGACGAGCACGATGAGCACGCAGAACGTTTTATCAATGCTGTCGCAGATGAGGTTCTGCAAAATAGTGGCTTCCACCTCGCCCATGCGCAGCAGCACAAAGAAGTTCGCGACGGATTCCGCGTTCGGCGTCGAGTCGCCGCGTAGCGCAACGAGGACGGTAAGCGACGACAGGATGCCGTTGATCAGACCGATGAACGCACCGCGCGCCATGACGCTGCCGAGTGAGGAGAACACGGAGACGCGCGCGCAATAGCTCACGGCCAGGGCAACGAAGGCTGCGGAGACCACGTGCGGAATCATCATGGGTGCCGAGAATCCCCAAAGCACGGCGGTAAGCCCGGCGGTCGCGAGCCCGAGGATCGGTCCGCCAATGACAGTTGCGCCGATGGTGCCCAGCGTGTCGCCATAAAAAGGCAATCCCAGGCGATCGACGGACATGCCCACCACAATGTTGACGAACACGCCCATGGGCACGATGATGAACACACGGTCAGGCGCACTGCCGTATCCAGCAATGAGAAACAGTACGGTCGCGACGGCGACGAGGATGTACATCGTCTCCTCTGCCGGAATGTCATAGATGCGGTGGAGCGGGATGTCCCCTGGCCATTGAAACAATGCGACAAACCACTGGCTGGCTAGGAGCGCGACGCCCACAACAGCGAGGACGGTGCGCCACCGCGCTTGGGTCTGGAACTCCACTGTCCTGTCGTCCTCGTCTCTTATCTAGGCCATGGCGTGCCGCCGCGCCGAGTGGAACCGGCGCGGCACATACATTCGGGCTATTAGTTTTAGTTTAACGCGACGGCAGATACTTTAACGCGGCGGTCGGCACATTTCTTCAGCAGTGGCTATCCAACCCAACGCCGCAGACTAGTCACGCGTGATGTCGGTGCCCTCGGCGTCGTCGTCAGTCTCCACGTCGTCCTCGTCCTCGTCGAAGTCGTCGTCACCGTCCAGCTCGTCCGCGTCGAGATCATCGGCGCCGAAGATGTCGTAGACCTCAGGCTCGTCATAGTCGTCATCGTCGAAGGACACGAGCTGTGCTTCCCAATCGAGGGCCTGCTCGGAGACGAGTCCCAGTACGTCGAAGAGACGATCAAAGTCGGTGTACGTGCCCAGCTCGAGGGTCTCGGCGGGAATTTCGATGACGGGGCCTTCGCCCAGGCCATTGCTCAGCAGCTCGAGGCG
This sequence comes from Corynebacterium sp. HMSC072G08, assembly GCF_001809185.1. NCBI lineage: Bacteria > Bacillati > Actinomycetota > Actinomycetes > Mycobacteriales > Corynebacteriaceae > Corynebacterium > Corynebacterium sp. HMSC072G08. Next base: position 17,099 of record NZ_KV796396.1, on the reverse strand, counting down.
GTCATCATCGAAGTCGTCGCCCAGCTCCCACAGCTCGTGGATGGACTCGTCTTCGAGCTCCTCAAACTCTTCTTCATCAAAATCGAAAGCCACGAAGCGCACGACGGCGCAGGGCTCGCCGTCCACGGACTCAACGAGCACGCGCAGCTCCGAGTCATTGGCGACCTCGGCGACAACGAGATTCGGGTTGAACTCGTCTTGTGCGAATTCAAGTTCCGCAATGCGCTCATCGGTGCCCTCGAGCAGATCGCGCAGCACCGTGACAACCTGGTCGGTCGCGATGTGGCGCGCCACAGCGTCGAGCGCGTCGTCCACGGAGAAGGCGACGGAGACCAAGACGGCCTCAAATTCCTCATCGTCTTCGTCGACATCCGCCGCCGCGATGTACACGTTGGCCGCCGGCAGCAGCGGATCGATCTCCTGGAACTGAATCTCCAGGTCAGAGGTGATAGGAACGAACATGATGTCATCGTGAACGCGGGACTCGATGCCCTCAGCGTCCAGTGCAGTCGCAATATCTTCAAAGAAGCTCATGGTGACCCTTTCGATTCGTGATGGCGTGCACGAGGCGGTGGCTTCCGTCCACCGTCACAGCTTACCTTTATTCCAGCGTGCCCGTGATGAATCCCAGTTGTGCCGCCAACTCTGGGCGGCCGACTCCCCACTCGCACATGTTGTAATTATCCCAGGCCACGCGGCGTTGCGAGTACGGATCCGCCTCGACACGCACCACGTCGTCGAAGACAAGAGTCTCGCGCAAGGCCAGCTGAACGCGTGCCTCCTCGCCCGCGGGCACGAGGCGATGGGCCGTATCGGCCGGGTGCGCGACCCGGTACGGTGGCCACTCTGGACCCGGTTCGCCGCCGTGGATGAAGGCGGCCCACTGGCGCTGCATGAGGACCGTGAGTTCATCGAAGCTCTCTGTCGAGCCGATACGCGTGAGCGTCGACATGCGCGAGGCCTGCGCGTCGCCGAAGACATTGGAGAGCTCAAGCGAATGCATAGCACCAAGCCCTAACCAGCGCAGCGCCACCGGCGCGAAGTCGAAACGGTACATCCATGTCGGTGCGACCAGGCTGTGTGCCTCGGCGACGCGCACAGACGGCGCCCAAAAGAGGGCATCGGCAAGCAAATGCGCAAAGTCCGCGCGCGTGGACGCGCCGTTATAGGCGGCGACGACGGCAGGCGCGCCCTCCTCGTCGAAGCTGGAGAGCAGGCGCAACGCCGCGCGCTGGCGGGCAAATTCGCGCTGAAAGAGGAACTTACCAAAACTCGCCTCATCCGAATTCGTGCCGATGAGCAGCGGCACGGGGGCCTGCTCGCCCGCCTCAAACGTATCGATGGGGTGCCGCGGCACCAGATCCCCGTCGACGGTGGGCGCGTAGCAGGAGTTGAGATGGAGAAGCTCACCCGCGCGCCACATCATGGATTGCCCCGCGCGCACGATGTCCGCGAAGTGCTGGTTCTGGACGTCCCCTAGCGTGGCCAGGCGCGGCAGGGACAGCTTGTTTACCAGCTCGCGGGCCCACAGGGTCGACTGCGTGCGCGAATGGATCATGGAAATGGGCGGCGATTGCGCAATGGCGCGGTGAAACAGCCCGCGCGCAGCCGGGGTGCCCATGAGCGTAAGCACGGCCGCACCGCCGGCGGACTCCCCCATGAGCGTGACGGAGTCCGGGTCGCCACCGAAGCTCGCAATGTTATCGCGCACCCACTTCAGCGCGAGGAGCTGGTCGCTCACGGCCGGGTTGGCGCAAGCACCCTCGGCCGCGCCGAGACTGCGCATGTCGAGGTATCCCAACGCACCGAGCCGGAAGTTCACGGAGACGTAGACGACGTTCATGGTCTGCGCGAGCTGAAAGCCACGCAGCATGAGCATGTGGGAGGAGCCGACGATAAACGAACCGCCGTGGAGATAGACGACCACGGGCAGGGTCTCGTCCGTGTCGGGGCGCACGACGTCCAAATGGAGGCAGTCCTCAGAGCCCACAATCTTGTCCGTCCACGAATACGTGGGCTGCGGGGCAACCGGCCCAAATTCGCGACAGTCACGAATGCCTTCCCACCCCTGTGCGGGGCGTGATCGCTGAAAGCGTCCCGAGCCGCTCGTATCCGCGCCAAACGGAATGCCGCGCCAGGAGCGCACGGCCGCTCCCGAAACGTCCTCATACAGACCGCGCACCCAGCCCTGCTGAGTGTGCACCGTCAAGGCATCCGCCAGCGCATTATCGGCCCTTAACTGGGCACGACGTGCGCGCGCATGAGCCTCCCGAGCGGCCCGCCGCGCCTCGGACACGGTGGGCTCATACCCATGGTCCGCTCGCGCCTGACCCGCGGCGCCACGAGGGAGCCGCGGGGGCGTGTTTTCCGGGCGGTGTGCGCGCGGTGGACGGTTGAGCGAGCTCATGCCTCCAGCGTAATTCCGTACACTCGATCCTGCGTACCAATGACAAACATGATTTAAGGAAGCGACCATGATTTCAGACAAGCTCTTTGGAAAGAAGTCCTCGACCAAGGCTGAGGTGCAGCCGCGCGACGACGGCGAGGGCACCGTCCTCACGGAGGAAGAGCGTTCCCTCAACGATTCCTTTCGCACGCAATGGGCCACGGAAAATTCTGACGGTGACAAGTTCTCCGCCATCATCTTGAGCACGCTCGACCGGGCGGTCGGTATTCAGGCCAGCACCATCTCGAAATACGTGGACGGCGTAATCGAGAAGAACCAGAACGTCTCCATGGACACCCGCCAAGGCGTTATCGATGACCACTTCCTCAAGATCGTCACGGGCACCGGCGCCGGTGCCGGCGGCGCCGCGGCCATTCCGGGTATCGGTTTCGCGACGGGTACTGCGGCGATTGCCGCGGAGTCCGTGGTCTTCCTCGAGGCCGCCACGTGGTACATCCTGGCCTCGGCTAAGCTCCGCGGCATAGCCATTGAGGACAAGGAACTGCGCCGCGCACTTGTGCTCATGGTGCTTTCCGGCTCCCGCGGCACCGCCATCGTTGACACCTTCTTCACCGAGGCTGCCGATGCCCCCGGTGCGGCCACTGCCACCCGTCCCGGTTCCCTTGCCTCGGCCGCCGCGCTCACGCGCTTTTCCGCACCGACGCTGCAGGGCCTGTCCGGCCGCCTGGCCAAGACATTCACCAAGAAGGTCGTCGGCCGCTTCAAGTGGGCATGGCTGTCCAAGCTGCTGCCGTTGGGCCTGGGCGCCGTCGCCGGCGGCATCGCCAATCGCAAGCTAGCGCGCAGAGTCATGGACAACGTACACACGCAGCTGCGTGCTCTATAAGGACCCTGCACCTCCGTTTCCACCCCGTGGCCCCAGAGCACGACCTGTGTACTACTTTCCGACTTCGTCCTGCGCTGGGTGGTGGACGCGGCACCCCCGCTTGGGCGAGCGTTCCCCACACCGTAACGAATAAGCGCAGGTTAGTGGGCGGAAATTATGCACCCACTCTAAAAGTCACCAAACGACCCCCCACTCTGTGAATGTTTCACAGTGTGGGGTTTATCATGGTGGGCAGACTATCGGCACCGGTGGGCCTTCTGCAGGCCCTTCTAGATTCCGGCCGTCGGTCCCAGCGTCGAATAAACGACCGCGTTAAACGCAACTTAAATAAGCATGTAAGCAAGGAAATGAGGCGAGCATCTGCCGTGAGCAACTCGAGCATCTTCGGCCCCAACGCATGGCTGATTGACGAACAGTTCCAGCAGTATTCCAAGGACCCGAACTCCGTCGACAAGGAGTGGCGCGAGTACTTCAAGGCCAACGGCGCCCCGCAAAGCGCAACGCAGTCTCCGGCTGCCGTGAAGCAGTCCGAGGGTTCTTCCATCGAAGTCAAGCAGTCCGCGCGCGAGACCAGCACGTCTGCCGCCGCTGCCGACGCTCAGGCTTCCACGAAGAAGGCTGCACCGGCACCGGATAAGCCGGCTTCCAAGAAGTCCGCTGCGAAGAAGCCGCAGTCCCCGCTCGAGCGCATTGGCGAGGCACCGGAGCCGGGCGAGACCCAGCTCAAGGGCATGTTCAAGGCCATCGCCAAGAACATGGACGAGTCTCTGACCATCCCCACGGCCACCACCGTGCGTGATATGCCGGTCAAGCTCATGTGGGAAAACCGCGCGCTCATCAACGATCACCTCAAGCGCACCCGCGGCGGCAAGATCTCCTTTACCCATATCCTCGGCTACGCCATGGTCAAGGCCGTACAGATCCACCCGGCCATGAACGTGCGTTACGAAAACAAGGACGGCAAGCCTTTCGTTGTTCAGCCCGAGCACGTCAACTTGGGTCTAGCCATCGACCTTCCACAGAAGGACGGATCCCGCGCCCTCGTCGTTGCCGCCATCAAGGACTGCGAGCACAAGTCCTTCGCCGAGTTCCTCGACGCCTACGAGGACATCGTCGCGCGTTCCCGCAAGAACAAGCTGACCATGGATGACTTCTCGGGCGTGACCATCAACCTCACCAACCCGGGCGGCATTGGTACCCGCCACTCCATCGCCCGCCTCACCAAGGGTTCTGGCGCGATTATCGGTGTCGGTTCTATGGATTACCCGGCCGAGTTCGCTGGTGCCTCTGCAGACCGCCTCGCTGAACTGGGCGTAGGCCGCCTCGTCACCCTGACCTCCACCTACGACCACCGTGTCATCCAGGGTGCGGAGTCCGGCGAGTTCCTGCGCACCATCGGCCAGCTCATCAATGATGACGCCTTCTGGGATGAAATCTTCAAGTCCATGGGCGTGCCCTACGCTCCGTTCCGCTGGGCACAGGACGTGCCGAACACCGGCGTGGACAAGAACACCCGCGTCATGCAGCTCATCGAGGCCTACCGCTCCCGCGGTCACCTCATTGCAGACGTCAACCCGCTGAATTGGCGCCAGCCGGGCCTGCCTTGGCCGGATCACCGCGACCTGGACATGCGCACCCATGGCCTGAGCATCTGGGATTTGGACCGCACCTTCAACGTCGGCGGCTTCGGCGGCAAGGAGCAGATGACGCTGCGCGAGGTGCTCTCCCGCCTGCGCGCTGCCTACACCCTCAAGGTTGGCTCCGAGTACGCCCACATCATGGACCGCGACGAACGCGAGTGGCTGCGCGACCGCCTCGAGGCTGGCGTCCCGAAGCCCACCAACGCTGAGCAGAAGTACATCCTGCAGAAGGTCAACGCGGCAGAAGCCTTCGAGAACTTCCTGCAGACCAAGTACGTGGGCCAGAAGCGCTTCTCGCTGGAGGGCGCCGAGTCGCTCATCCCGCTCATGGACTCCATCATCGACACCGCTGCAGGCCAGGACCTCGACGAGGTCGTCATCGGCATGCCGCACCGTGGTCGCCTCAACGTCCTGTTCAACATCGTGGGCAAGCCGCTGGCCGACATCTTCGATGAGTTCGACGGCAAGTACAAGGAAGGCCAGCTCGGCGGCTCCGGCGACGTCAAGTACCACCTCGGCGCCGAGGGCGAGCACTACCAGATGTTCGGCGACGGCGACATCAAGATCACCCTTGCCGCCAACCCGTCCCACCTCGAGGCCGTTGACCCAGTCATGGAGGGCATGGCCCGCGCGAAGGAAGACCTTCTGGGCAAGCCGGGCGAGCACCCCGTCGTGCCGATCATGCTCCACGGCGATTCATCCTTCAACGGTCTGGGCATTGTCCAGGAGACCATCAACCTCTCCCGCCTGCAGCCCTACACCGTGGGCGGCACCGTCCACATCGTCGTCAACAACCAGGTGGGCTTCACCACCACCCCGGACCTGGCGCGTTCCACCCACTACTCCACCGACCTCGCCAAGGGCTTCGACTGCCCAGTCTTCCACGTCAACGGCGACGACCCGGAGGCTGTCTACTGGGTGGGCCAGCTGGCCGCTGAGTACCGCCACGCATGGGGCAAGGACGTCTTCATCGACCTCATCTGCTACCGCCTGCGCGGCCACAATGAGGCGGACGATCCGTCTATGACGCAGCCGCTGCTCTACGACATCATCGACGACCACACCTCCGTGCGTGAGCGCTACACCCAGGAGCTCATTGGCCGCGGCGACCTCTCCGACGAAGAGGCAGAGGCAGCAGCACGCGACTTCCACGACCAGATGGAGTCCGTCTTCACCGAGGTCAAGGCCGCGGAGAAGGCGAAGCCGAAGCAGCAGACCGGCATCACCGGATCCCAGGAGCTCACCCGCGGTCTCGACACGTCCATCACCCGCGACGAGCTCGCCGCGCTGGGCCAGGCCTTCCTCGATACCCCGGAGGGCTTCCAGTACCACAAGCGCGTGGCCAAGGTGGCCGAGCAGCGTGCAAAGGCCGCCATCGAAGGCGGTATCGACTGGGGCTTCGGCGAGCTCATCGCCTTCGGCTCCCTCGCTAACGCCGGTAAGACCATCCGCCTCGCTGGTGAGGATTCCCGCCGCGGTACCTTCACCCAGCGCCACGCGGTCGTCTTCGACCCGACCTCTGGTGACGAGTTCAACCCGCTTGACGCTCTCGCTAACGAGCGCGGCAACGGCGGCTCCTTCAACGTCTTCAACTCTGCGCTGACCGAATACGCCGGCATGGGCTTCGAGTACGGCTACGGCCTGGGCAACCCCGACGCCGTCGTCGCATGGGAGGCACAGTTCGGTGACTTCGCCAACGGCGCACAGACCATCATCGACGAGTACGTCTCCTCCGGCGAGGCCAAGTGGGGTCTGCTCAGCTCGCTCATCCTCCTCCTGCCGCACGGCTACGAGGGCCAGGGCCCTGACCACTCCTCCGCCCGTATCGAGCGCTACCTGCAGCTGTGTGCTGAGGGTTCCATGACCGTGGCTCAGCCGTCTACCCCGGCTAACCACTTCCACCTCCTGCGCCGCCAGGCACTCGGTGACATGAAGCGCCCGCTCGTTATCTTCTCCCCGAAGGCCATGCTGCGCCTCAAGGACGCGGCTTCCTCCGTCGAGGAATTCACCGAAGTCAAGAAGTTCCGCTCGGTCATCAACGACCCGAAGTACTTCGACCTGCAGGGTGAGAAGATTGCGGATACCTCCAAGGTCAAGACCATCATGCTCGTCTCCGGCAAGCTCTACTACGACCTTGCTAAGAAGCGCGACAAGGATGGCCGCGAGGACGTCGCTCTCGTGCGCGTGGAAATGCTCCACCCGATCCCGTTCAACCGTCTGCGCGAGGCCTTCGCTGCATATCCGAACGCGGAGCAGATTCGCTTCGTCCAGGCTGAGCCGGCCAACCAGGGTCCGTGGCCGTTCTACAACGAGCACCTGCGTCGCCTCATCCCGGATATGCCGGAGATGGTGCGCGTGTCCCGCCGCGCTCAGTCCTCGACTGCAACCGGTAACGCCAAGGTCCACGCCATTGAGCATGACCAGCTGCTTGAGGAAGCCTTCGCGAAGTAAGGTTCTTCCCTCCTAGCACGACGCCCCGCTGACAGCTCCCCCGCTGTCGCCGGGGCGTCGGTGTTTTTCACGTCCCCGCCACGCACAAATCCGCTCGCCCACACCATGGACGAGCGGATATCTCTAGCGGCATCTAGCCCGCGCACAGCCGCGCCGCAGGTCTCAGCAACTAAGCCGCCACGCTACTTCAACGTCGAGCCGCCTGTATCGCCAGACCCCGACCCAGCGCCGGCGTTGGCGCCGGCATCCCCGCCCGCGCCGCCGTCGCTCGTGCCGCTGCCTTCCGAACTACCGCTTGTGTCTCCTGGGTTCGACGTGGAGGTGTTAAGCCAGTGCTCCACCGTCTGGCTCACGCTGCCTGTGCGGTCAGCCTCCTCCACCAGGTCGTCGAGGTCCTCGGTGGTGAGATACTTCGTCACCGAGGCAATCTCAAAACGCTCGTCCCGATCAAGCAGATCTTTAGCGTAGATAGGTACAAAGTTCTGAGGCAGATCGACCTTTTCTTGATCTTTGCAGCCCGGTGCGGACGAAGGATCCACGGTTGTCAGCACCGTGGGCAGAGCATTCATCATCGCGATGTGCGTCTCTGCAAGGAAGTCCCGGTCCGTCTCGTCACCGGCCTCCTCGCGTTCCTTCTCTAGGCGCTTGGCCGTGGGCATATCGAAGCCCGCGAGCGCGTTGCCGGTACATGCCACGAGGAAATTCGAGTTTCCCTCTTCCAATTCATCCACGCGGGAGCTGCTATCCGGCATCTGCTCATGCACGAGGCTGGCAGAGCGCCCCTCCTCCCCGAGGGTCTGGATATAGATTTCTCCGAGCACGAGCTGCTCGGGGGAATCAGGGGCCACCGCGATGCGCACTTGTGCCCGAGACAGTTCAGATGCCTCAGGCAACGGCTCCTGGCGCGCGCACGCGCTCACCCCTGCCGTGCTCGCTGCCACCGCTGTGAGAGCCACAAGTCGGCGGGCAAAACGTGTATGCATGAACGGGGCTCCTTGTCGCGAGATCAGCTCGAATCCAGGTGGTACGGGTGACCAGTTTACACGGGTAGATCCGGGACTAAGATGGGTAGCTGATATGACTAACGCAATTGAAGAATCCCACGTACGCGAGGCACTGTCCCGCGTCGAGGACCCCGAAATCGGTCGCCCGATTACCGAGCTGGGCATGGTGAAATCCATCGCCATTGACGGCAACGATGTCGCGGTCGAGATCTACCTCACCATCGCTGGCTGCCCCATGAAAAACACCATCGAACAGAACACCCGCGCGGTGCTCGAAGACCTCGAGGGCGTGGGCACCGTGACCGTGACTATGGACGCGATGAATGACGACCAACGTCGTGCCCTCAAGAAAAAGCTGCGCGGTGGCCAGGCCGAGCCCGAAATCCCCTTCGCCAAGCCGAATTCCACGACGCGCGTCTTCGCCGTGGCTTCCGGCAAAGGCGGCGTGGGCAAGTCGTCCATGACGGCCAATCTGGGCGCCGCGCTCGCTGCCCGCGGCCTCAAGGTTGGCATCGTCGATGCCGATATTTACGGCCACTCCATCCCCGGTCTCCTGGGCAATATGGAACCGCCCACGGTCATCGATGAGGAAATGCTGCTGCCGCCGATCGCGCACGGCCTCAAGTTCATCTCCATCGGCCAGTTCATCGAGGGCAATGCCCCCATCGTGTGGCGCGGCCCTATGCTCCACCGCGCGCTTCAGCAGTTCCTGGGCGATGTCTTCTGGGGCGATCTTGACGTCCTTCTCCTCGACTTGCCGCCGGGTACCGGCGATGTCGCGCTGTCGGTCGCACAGCTCATCCCCAACGCGGAGCTCCTCGTCGTCACCACGCCGCAGGCAGCCGCCGCTGAGGTCGCTGAGCGTGCCGGCTCGATGGCGCAGCAGACCGGCCAGCGTGTCGCCGGAGTCGTGGAGAACATGTCTGCCATGGTGATGCCGGATGGCTCCACGATGGAGATCTTCGGCGCAGGCGGCGGCCATACCGTCGCCAATCGCCTGAGCACGCTCCTTGGCGCCGACGTTCCGCTGCTCGGTCAGATCCCGCTGGATCCGGCCCTGCGCACCAATGGCGATGAAGGCACCCCCGTAGTCGTTGCGGCGCCTGAGTCCCCCGCCGGAGCCGCGCTTGCCGATGTCGCCTCGAAGCTCGTCGTCCGCAAGGACTCGCTCGCTGGCAAGTCTTTGGGTCTCGGCGTGAAGTAGACCGCACGAGATAAAGCCTCGCGAACACTGTACCGAGAGTTCACGGGGCCTTTTCTTCTATGTTCTTGTTCCCTATGGTTGTTCCCTGTGGTTGTTCTCTGCGCCTACGGCTAGGTGATATCCGCCCACGAGAAGCCACCACCGCTGCTGTAATCGCCGCCATTCTGGCTGCGCTGCTGCGGGTTCTGCGGTGACTGCGCAGGATTCTGGGCCGGGTTCTGAGCGGGATTTTGGGGCGCCTGAGCCGCGCCCGGTCCCTGATATCCCTGGGAGCCGCCCTGATTCGGCTGTGCGCCTGCAGCAGGCTGTCCGGGCTCCTGGTGACGCGAAGGCTTGCGCGGGTCGAAGTCATCCCAGGCGGAATCGTCGCCATCAAAGAGTGCCTTAGTAATCGCCGCCCGCGGACCCATGCGGCCCCACTCCGCAGCCGTATTGATGGGACCACGCAGAGCGTCAAACTCTTGGCCCAAGCTGCTCATCTCGCCATTAAGTTCCGCCTTGGCACTATTGATAGCCTTGCGCGCAGCATAGATGGCAGCGCGCACGTCCTGAATCACACCAGGCAGGCGCTCGGGGCCAATGACCAAAACAGCAATAATGGCGATGACGAAAATTTCGCCCCACCCGATATTGGAAAACACGCGTTCTTTACCTTCTCATTGCGCGACGCAGCGTGTCGAGCTTATCCAAAAAGTCTTGTTTAGGAGTACACGCCAGCTCTTCCCCATTGGGCCCGGAGCCCTGGGGCGACGACGCAATATTCGTGAGCCGTGCGACGAGGCTTTGCGGGATATGCACATCCTTGCTGCGTTGTCGGACCCACTCGGCTGCGCCACGTTGCCGCTCAATCTCGCCACGGCATTCCGGGCAGTGCACGAGGTGCACCCGAACACGATGTTGCGACTTCGGGCCCATCTCACCATCGACAAATGCAACGACGGCTTCTGGACCGAGGTGACCAATGGAATCGTAACGTCGCGCTTTTGCTTTCAGCTTGTCTACCGTGCGCTGGCGCACTGCGCGTGCGCCGCCGAGCGACACGGTTGCGGCGTGGTTCTTCATGGCCACCTCCTTTATCCAAGCGGGTGAATGAATCGGGTCCGCAGCGCTCGTGCTGGCGGGCGTGTGTACGTCTCCAGCCTAGCGCGCTGAACGCTACCGCGTGCGAAGCAAAATGCGTGCGTCAGAATCGTTGACGGCCGCGGCTTCGAGTGAGGCGCGCAGCTGCGAGCGCCCACGGTGGATACGCGAACGAACCGTACCCATCTTGACGCCCAGCGTTTCTGCGATTTCGTCGTAGCTCATTCCTACGACGTCACACAGAACGACAGCGACGCGGAAGTCGGGACTCAGCTCATCGAGTGCACGCTGCAGCGCAGGGTCGAGGTTTGCCACGGTGTAAGCCTGCTCCGGGGTCATATCTTCGCCCGGGACGCGGTCATAGTCCTCCGGCAGCGCCTCCATGCGGATCTTGCTGCGATGGCGCACCATGTCGAGGAAGAGGTTGGTAGTGATGCGGTGTAACCAGCCCTCAAAGGTTCCGGCCTTGTACTTATCCAAGGAGCGGAAGACGCGCATAAACGTTTCCTGGGTGAGGTCTTCCGCATCATGTTGATTACCGGAAAGGCGGTAGGCCAATCGGTACACGCTATCCGCGTGTTCTGCGACGAGTTCCTCCCAGGTGGGCATGCTGGCCTCGCCCGCGTCAAAGGCAGCGGTCCCGTGAAGCTGGTCCGAATAATGGTCTGCCATTGCGCGTTTCATGCATTTCATTGTGCTATATCCGTGCTCCAAAAGCCAGATATCGAGCTGCTAATCCACTGTGAATGGTCCTGTGCACGACCTGCCAGCCCCGCGCACCGGCTTGGACCGCTAGGATAAGCACTGTGACTTCTACTGCATATAATGCCCTGCTTGACTACATCGACACGACCACTGAGCGCTCGGAGGCGCTGCGTGCCGCCTACGCGCATGCGGAGGAATTCTCGCTTCCCGCCCCGGGTGTTGCTGTAGGTCAGCTCCTTGCCACTCTTACTGCTGGCGGCGTGCACGCGGAGAAGCCGCAGGCGATTGCCATTACTCCGGCAGTTTCCGTAGCAGGTCTCTATCTGCTCGAGGGCCTACCTGAAGGCGGCATCCTTTCGTGCATCGACCCAGAGGCTGAGCACCAAGCCAACGCCAAGCAATTGTTCCGCACGGCAGGCCACCCTACCTCGCGCGTGCGCTTCCTCCCGTCGCGTCCCCTCGATGTCATCGGCCGCCTCGCCAACGAGTCCTACCACGTCATTTACGCTGATGTTCCCACCATGGATCTGCAGGCTTTAACGAAGGCCGCGTGGCCGCTGCTCACACACGGCGGCACGCTCGTCCTTGCTGGAGCATTGCTCGACGGAACACTGGCCGATACCTCACGGACAGATCGCACCACGACTGCTGCGCGCGAAGCCGATGAGTTCGCACGGTCACTGGAGGACGCTGTCATTACGCGTCTGCCCCTCGAATCCGGTATCACGCTGGTTACCAAGCGTTAAGAGCTGGGTCGCGGTAAGCGCCCCGCTGTCACCGTCGGCGCACAAAGCACAAAGACCTCGCTGTTCCGATAAGCAACCGTGAGGTCTTTGTGTACCCACGCTAGAGGCGCAAAGCGTTGAGCAGCCACGCGGGCACTTCACCGCTCACGCCAAAACGGTGCCGATGAGGAAAGTAAGCACCGCGCTGCGAAGACCAGAATGTCAAATCCGGCGGGCATCAGCGTCTCTTTATGGTTCGAGGACTTATCAGAGTCAAGATCCGCACTTGGCGTTCTGCCACTGCCGAGCTGCCGGCCGCTTGTTGTTAAGCTCGCACTACTGCTTCTGCGCGAGAATTCTCCGCAGCGCGTTCCACTTCGCTCAAGTCGGTGCCATCAGCCGCGCGATCCATGCAGCGGCCCTGGCCCTCCTAGCCAACCCCGATCTCCCCCTCGTTTGCACCGGATTGTCTTCTATCTCCGCCGCTTGTGCCTGCGCTCAAGTCTGATCACGCAACATGGCACTGAAACGTTCTACACCCGATTGCGTGGTTACCGTGCTGCACGGTCCATGCTGCCGGGAGCGGACGCGACAGCGGCGGTGTCACGGACAGCATCCTTGTCAAAGGCCTGGGGAACCGCCGCCGAACCGCCGACCACGATGGTCAAGGCCGTCGCAAAGGCGACGACTGATTTGAAGACGGTATCAAACTGCATTGCTTTCATAATTCCCCGCTATGTTGACTACTCTATGCGCGTTTTATTCGTAAACCACGACCAGATTAACTGATAGTGTTATAAGAAAGCAACCTTTTTGTTACGTAATCGCTGTAAGATCAAACAAGACCCGCACGGGGCGGGCCTTGTCGCTGAAGCACTACCGTGGCACGGTCGTTACCCGTGCATCACCTGGCGTATTTCCATGCCGTTTTACACCGTCTCGTTCTTGCCCACGACCACTACGCCGCCGGCAGATACGGTGTACTTCTCCTCGTCACGCTCACGGTCAACGCCGATAATGGCGCCATCGGAGATAACGACGTTCTTGTCAATAATGGCGTGGCGCACGACAGCACCCTTTCCTACGCGCACGCCTGGCATGAGAACCGACCCCTCAACAGTCGCGCCGTCTGCCACGTGAACGTCGGACGCGAGCACCGAGTTGCGCACCGTACCGCCCGAGATGATGCAGCCCGCGGCAACCATGGAAGCCTGCGCGATACCGTTCTGCACGAACTTCGCCGGCGGCAGGTTCGTCGCATCCGTCGAGTGGATGGGCCACTGTGAGTTGTACAGGTTGAAGATGGGCAGCACAGAGATGAGATCCATGTGTGCCTCGTAGAAAGAGTCGATGGTACCGACGTCGCGCCAGTAACCGTGGTCGCGTTCGGTTGCACCCGGAACCTCGTTCGACATGAAGTCGTAAACGTGGGCCTGGCCGCGCTCGACGAAGTACGGAATGATGTCGCCACCCATGTCGTGCGCTGAGTTCTCGTTCTTCTCGTCTTCCAGAAGTGCCTGCTTAAGCGCAGAGGCAGTAAAGACGTAGTTACCCATCGAGGCGTAGGTCATATTCGGATCATCCGGCGTAGACGGCGGGTTGTCCGGCTTCTCCACGAATTCCGTGATGGTTCCCATGCCGTCAGCCTCGATGCAGCCAAAGGCCGTCGCTTCCGAACGCGGAACGCGAATGCCTGCCACGGAGCAATCCAGTCCGGTCGCGATGTGTTCCTCGACCATCTGGGACGGATCCATGCGGTAGACGTGGTCCGCACCGAAGACGATGACGTAATCCGGCTTCTCATCGTTAATGAGGTTGAGCGACTGCACGATGGCGTCTGCCGAGCCGTTGTACCAGCGCTTACCGCGACGCTGCTGTGCCGGGACCGAAGCGATGTACTGCGGGGTCGGACCCGACAGGTTCCACGCCTGGGAGATGTGACGGTCGAGCGAGTGAGACTTGTACTGGGTCAGCACGGCAATTTTGAGGTAACCGGCGTTGACCAAGTTGGAAAGAACGAAGTCGATAAGACGGTAGGCACCGCCAAAGGGGACGGCGGGCTTGGCGCGATCTTCAGTGAGGGGAAAGAGGCGTTTTCCTTCGCCACCGGCGAGAACAATGGCTAGAACTTTAGGCTGGGATTTCACATCTCCCAACTTATCCATGCTTTGCCTTTTTGTCATTGAAAATATGCGCGAATTCATGTGATGTTTACACAGGCACCCCCGAGGCCACAAGAATCCCCGGCGAGGGCGCGGTTTTGTGGTTACTCTGGTCGATTATGAGAGCCGGAATTTTTACCAAAGAATACCCGCCCGAAATTTACGGCGGTGCAGGCGTTCACGTCGCCGAGTTGACTCGTTTCATGCGCGACATTATCGATGTTGACGTCCACTGCATGGGCGCCCCGCGTGAGGAAGCCAATGTCTACACGTACGGTGTTGATCCGGACTTAGCTGATGCCAACGGCGCGCTTAAGACGCTGAGCACGGGCCTGCGCATGGCCAACGGGGCATCGGCAGCCGATGTCGCGCACTCGCACACCTGGTACACCGGCCTTGCTGGCCACCTTGCGGGGAAGCTCTACGGAATTCCACACGTGGTCACCGCACACTCGCTCGAACCCCACCGCCCGTGGAAGCGCGAACAGCTCGGCGGCGGTTACGACATCTCCTCGTGGTCGGAGTGCAACGCCATTGAGAATGCTGACGCCGTCATTGCTGTGTCTGCAGGCATGAAGTCCTCCATCCTCGATGTCTACCCCAATGTCGACCCGGACAAGGTCCATGTCGTCCTCAACGGCATCGATACGCAGCTGTGGCAACCGCACGAGACCGAACTCCTCGATAAGTTGGGCGTCGACCGTAACCGCCCCATCGTTGCCTTCGTTGGCCGTATCACCCGGCAGAAGGGCGTGGCTCACCTGCTCAAGGCAGCCGCTGACTTCGACCCCGACGTGCAGCTCGTGCTGTGTGCTGGTGCCCCGGACACTGCAGAGATCGAGGCAGAAACCAAGTCGCTCGTGGAGGGCCTCCAGGCTCAGCGTGATGGCGTCTACTGGGTCCGTGAGATGCTCTCCCGCACCGACATTCAGCAGATTTACTCCGGCGCTGACATCTTTGTGTGCCCCTCCATTTACGAGCCGCTGGGCATTGTCAACCTTGAAGCCATGGCGTGCGGGACTGCCGTCGTGGCTTCTGACGTGGGCGGAATTCCGGAAGTTGTCGTGGACGGCGAAACGGGTACCCTGGTCCACTACGACGAGCAGGTGCCCGCGGAATTCGAGGCGGGCATTGCTGCCGCCGTCAACCGCCTGGTGGGCGACGCCGACACGCTGCGTGCGTGGGGTGCGGCCGGCCGCAAGCGCGCGGAAGAGAAATTTAGCTGGGCGACCATCGCCGCCCAAACAGTCGATATTTACCGGAGCCTGATTTAGATGACCTACCGCCCTGAGCTGCACGTCGCTTTGGAGTCTGGGGTGCTCGAAGCACCCGCAGGAGCCTTACTCGACGGCACGACGTGGCACCTCTTCCACCAATATCGTCCGGCCCCTGGCGAGCCTTCCCGATGGGGCCACGTCTTTGCGGAGGAAGCGCCCTTCGAGTGGCTCGAGTGCGATGACGCTCTCGCGCCTGTAGGCGGCGAGTTTGGCCTGCGCGCTGGCTCCGTGGCGGCGGTCGGCCCTGATATCAACCTGTATTTCACCTCATTGACCGCTGGCGCCTCGTCCATTCGCTTCGCCAAGTACACGGGCTATGACGAAACGTGTGAGGTCTCTGACGATCCGCAGGCGCTGGACCCCAACGTGGCTCGCCATGGCGAGGTCATCACCAGCGCCGATGGATTCTCGCGCTTTCGTTCGCCGTGCGTTGTCCCCGACTGGGCTGCCGACGACAAACGGGAGGACGGCCACGAAGGCTGGCTCATGCTGGCGCTGTCCGGTTCTACGGAGAACCCAACGCCGGTCGTGCTGCGCAGCGCCGATGGCGACACGTGGCACTTCGACGGTCCGCTGACATTCAAGGGCAATACCGCCTTCCCCGGCACCAAGGACGATCTCCCGGCCGCGATCGTCTCCCCTCGCATCATCCGCCTACGCGATGAAATCGACGGCAACGTCTATGACGTTCTGTTCTTTACTGTCGAAGCTGTGGGCAAGGAATCCGGCGAGGTGGCTGGCTACCTCGTGGGACGTCTGCAGGGCACCGAGTTTGAGGTTGTTTCCGGCTTCCGTCGTCTCGACTACGGCCACGACTTCACCCGCCCGCGCAATACGAATTCCACACCGGGCACGTTCTCGGAGGACTTCAATTACCGGGAAGCCTGCTTGTTCGGTTTGCTCAATGGTCGTGGTCGCAGCGATAACCCCGCGGTTCATCACTCGTGGACCGAGGAAGGTTGGGCCAACGCGCTCACGCTGCCGCGCCTCGTGACACTGCAGGGAGGAGTGCTGTACCAGACTCCCCCGCGCGGTTTGCCGGACGCTGTCTCACATTCGAAGCGCGCCCGCATGTGGACGGGCCTGCTCGAGGTTCCGGCCGGCAGCGCCGTCACCGTCACGCTCCTCGACGGCCACGGCAAGCCAGCGACGACGGTCACCCACGCGGGCACGGAGCTGCGCGTCGACCGTTCCATGTCGCGTGCCTTCGACGAAACGTATAAGACGGACATCCCTGCGGTGGCTCCACTCACCGAGGATCCAGAGAACGTCGACGACTCGCTCACCATCGTCGTCGACGGCACGACCGTAGAGATTTTCGCGGACTCGGGCCTGGTGACCATGGCCTCGCGCATGTACTTCGATGGCGGCTGCAGCGGCTTCCGCGTTGAGACGAATGGCGACGCTGAGGTCGTGCGCAGTTTCGAGCGCGCCGGCTCCTAATCGCGCGGTCCGGCGCCCACCACAGCACGGAAACGGCCCCGCAACATCACAGTTCGTGATGCTGCGGGGCCGTTTGCCTGTTCCGGGCTAAGTAGCAGAAAGCGTGTCTGATTCT
>NZ_KV796395.1:0-32458 GCF_001809185.1 Corynebacterium sp. HMSC072G08 | reverse complement strand
ATAGGGTGTCCACTAAACGAGGGTAACCTCAAAGAAGACAGTTCAGGCACTACGCGGCTCGCGAAACTAAGCTAGACCCCGGAACCAGATCACCATGGTTTTCGAGTCCTTTGGAGTCTTTCACGCGCACACCTTTCGTTAATTTTTATGCAGAGGTCTCTCTTCAGTTCCGAATCAGCTTTTCGGCTGCGGGAAGGCGTTGCGCCCTATATTGTTGAAGGGATTGATTTACGTGCACCGTTAGCGAGGGGAGCCGCAGCCGTATGAAGGGCGAAGTTAAACAGGCATATACCATTTTCGACAGCGTCGAGAAAGAACTCATTATTCCTGTTTATCAACGCAATTACGACTGGTCAAAGAAGCAATGTGAGCGACTATTCGACGACCTGGAAACTCTGATTACGGAGAACAGAGAACGTCACTTCTTCGGCTCTATCGTTGGCAACCCCGAGACATCGTTCAAGTGGGTCGTTATTGATGGCCAACAGCGCCTCACCACGCTGAGTCTCTATATCCTCGCGCTCACGCACCTCTTGGATACCGGTGTCGTAACCTCCAAAGACCCCGAACTCGCACGGCGGTTGCGTACTAGCTATCTCATGAAAAACAGCTCGACCAACGAACCAAAATTCAAGCTCAAGCCTGTAAAGAACGACGCAACCGCTTACAAGCGTTTGTTCGGCGATGAGTCGATGTTCATCGAGGACAGCAACCTCACGGCAAACTACCGGTACTTCCTCGAGCGGATGACCAAGAGCAAGCTCACCGGCGATCAACTGTGGAACGCCATCGAGCGACTTGACCTCATGATTCTCGATCTAGAGTCGCACGATGATCCACAACGCATCTTCGAATCGCTCAACTCGACAGGCCTTGCGTTGAGCGAAGGCGACAAAATTCGCAATCTCATACTCATGGGCTGCGAGCACCAGTTACAGACGACGCTGTACGAGAACTACTGGAATCCGATGGAGAAGAATGTTTGGTACCGCACGGACTGGTTCATCCGCTGGTATCTGACGATCAAATTGTCGCGGACTCCCAAGCGCAACGAGGTCTACGACGAGTTCAAGGCATACTTCAAAAAGCAAAGTTCCGATGTCCAGACGGAACTCGCAGACATGTACGAGTATTCCGAAGTCATGCGCGAGATCTGTGGATCAGACACGAAGAATGCCGCGCTCGACGCACAGCTCGAACGATTTAATCTTATCCGCGGCGATGTTCTGCTTCCGCTTCTTTTGCCGCTGTATCGCGACGTCAAGCGTGACAAGCTCTCAATAAACGAATTTTCGCGCATCATTCGACTACTGGAAATCCATATCTTCCGCCGGACGGTCGCTTCTGTTCCGACGAACGCTCTCAACAAGATCTACGAGACCATGTACAACGACATGCGGAAGATTCGTGGAGAGAAAGACACGGCGTACGACGTGCTCACCTATCTGCTCCGACGCCGCGATGGATCGTCCGGACGCATTCCCAACGACGAAGAATTTAGCGCTGAGTTCCGCACCCGTAATATGTACAACATTCACAAAGATGTGCGGGCTTATTTTTTCGATGTTCTCGAAAACGGGGATACCAACGATACGAAGGACATCGCAAACGCGCTCGAGAACGGCAATATCAGTGTCGAGCACATTATGCCGCAAACACTCAATGCGCAGTGGAAAGAAGACCTCGGAGAGAACTTTCAGGAGATTCATCAAACGTGGGTGAACCGCATTGGAAACCTCACTGTCACTGGTTACAACTCCGCGTACTCCAACTCCAATTTCATTACCAAACGTGACCGTGAGAAAGGTTTCCGAGAAACCGGTTATCGCCTTAATGACGATGTAAAGACGAAGGACAAATGGGACCGGACAGCTATGGAGCAGCGTACCGACGCACTTTTGCGCCGTGCTCTCAACTACTGGTACCTCCCCAGTTCCGACTTTGTCCCCAAGCGCGAGGTGCTCCCTACTGAGCCGATGGGCGATGATGCGAATTTCACTGGGCGCTCGATCAGCGCCTTCGAATGGGAAGGCATCAAGATCCCTGTCAAAACCTGGGCCGAGTTCGTCCACATGCTGCTTAAGTTGATGGCCGAACGCTACCGCACGGAACTCATAAGCTTCGTCGAACAAGCATCAGGAACTCTCGTGCTTACTAAGTCCGGCTACGCGTACTCGAGCCGAGTACGTGAAGTTGATGCAGGCCTGGGCGTCGTCCTGTCTACATCGACCAATCAGAAAATTTCCTTCCTCCGTAGACTCTTCGATCATCTTCAACTAGATACCAACGAGGTCATCCTCACGCTGAGGAAGACAGCAGGCGAATCACAACGCGACGAGGAAGAAGCCGAATCGACACACTCTGCACTCACCG
Source organism: Corynebacterium sp. HMSC072G08 (assembly GCF_001809185.1). Taxonomy (NCBI): domain Bacteria; kingdom Bacillati; phylum Actinomycetota; class Actinomycetes; order Mycobacteriales; family Corynebacteriaceae; genus Corynebacterium; species Corynebacterium sp. HMSC072G08. Next base: position 30,085 of record NZ_KV796395.1, on the reverse strand, counting down.
TGTTCAAGGGCATGGCGGACGATTTTGGTTCCCAAAACATCACTCCAGAAGACACGCAGCAATTCGAGAATCAATTTGCTGAAGCATTGGAGAAGTTCCGTCCAGATGAGCCTGCCACTGTACTGGGAACGAAACCGCTTTCAGAGCTTGAGACAGCCGAGGGAATTGCAGCTTCCAGCGCCGATGAGATTATTGCGGCTATCTGTCTAACCTACGACAAGCCGCCGGTGTATTTTCCCAACGCAATGTTCCACGCCATTGCAGACGGACACATGTCAATGTGGCTTGCGCGACTTGAAGACATTGATACTGCCGTGGACGAGAACCACTAAATCACAAGACACCACGTTCGTTGGGAACATCGAATCTTCCGATTAATCACTGAAAAACCGACGCCTCAACTCGCCACCTAATATCGTCCAAGCCAGAGCTGCTTCTTGAGCCCAGCGCAGTATACAGCCACGTCGGGTCCCACAATGTCGGCGCCCTTCGGGGCGAGCAGGCTGCCATCGCCGAGGGCTAGGAGCGCGGAGGACGGAGTGGACAACAGTGCGGACGGCATCGGTAAGCGCGATGGGTTGGATGAGTCAATCTTCGACCTTGACGGTGTCGTCTTCCTCGCTCGAGTATGCGGGATTGACGACGAACTCCATCCGCTGCGCGGAGTTGACGACCGAGGTGGGGAGATCGGTCTCACGCACGAGCTTTTCCTGCGCCGCCTTCGCCGCGTAGTACGGGAACTTCGTGAACTCGGGCTTGTCGAGGTTGGTGATGGACAGGAATACGAGATGGCCCGCGCCGGTAAGGAACTCGGTGAGGTCCTCGTCATCGGGCGGCATGGGCATGGAGGCGTCGACGCAGACGTCGGTTCCGCGTAATGCCTCCTCGAGACCCTCGCCCGTCGCGAGATCCACGCTGTTGGAACGAAAGACCTCGATAACCTCGTGCTCCTTCAAGTTGGCGGCAATTTCTCTTCCCTCAGTTCCGGTGGCGCCGATGAGTGCGAACTTCATGGGGAATCTCCTTGTGAGATTCGTTGTCGATGGGCGTGCCAGTGTACGCGGGGCGTTTAACCGAGCTGTCTTCCCTTCGTCGCGATATCGTCTCCCCTGCGGCCACGCTCACAATTCCATATCATGCAAACATGAAGAATTTCCGAGTGTATACACCCGAAAAGTATTCAACGCCCGACTACATCAAGGTAGAAGAAAACATCTACCAGCAAGCACCCGATCGTGAGTACGTCACCTCGCTGAGCTTCGAGCAAGAACCCGAGCTTAGCGAAGGCGACTCGCCCCAGGACATTTCCCAGTACCCGCTCGAAGACATCCTCGATGAGTTCGCAGTACAAATCGAGGACTTCTACGAAGACCTCAATGACGCCAGCGAGAGCACGTGCTATCTCGAATTCGGCGGTGGTGAGGTCGAGCGCATCCGTGAGGTACTGGGGCTCGTAGGCAAGCATGCGTACAACAAAACCGACGAGGACGGTGGAGAAGTGCTCGTTATCGAGTAGTTGTTCTTCGACCTCAATGACGAGCGCCCCACTTGTCCATGTCAGAGGTCCATCCCTGCAATTCTTGCTGGCGGAGCGGCCCCCAGTTTAAGTGAATTGTACGATTCTTAAGACCACCAAGACCTCGACGTACATCTTAAGAATGCCCGCGAAAGGCTCTATCCCTGTGTCGCTACCTGAAGTTGACGAACAGGGTGAGCCCCATCGCCATCAACGGCCGCATGGCCGACCGTCTGAAGGAAACCGCCTCGCACAACCACGAGGACATCCTCGCCTTCCTGCGCGACCGCGAGGTCTTCGGCGACCTGGTCGACTCCCATGAGTTCACCAAGGAATACGCCCGCGTACTGCACTCGCTCCACGAGAAGGGTTCTATTGCAACGCTCGACATGCTGCTCGCCGAGTTGAAATAGCGACACGACATCTTCACATCGTTTATCCCAGCACCGCCGCATCAACCCCATGCGTCGGTGCTGTTATGCATACCACTTTATGTGATGAAGGTGCACCCTTCCTAGGGTTTCGCCGCCGGGCTTGCACGGGCGGAGACCCCCTTTCCCACCCGAGCCTTGACAGGTTTCCTTTTCCGCCAGTAGTTTCATCATCAGGTTGTGCAATCGATTGCACAACGGAGTTATCCCACCTGCTGGCGAAGGGAGCCGGGGTCATGGCCGGAGCAACGCTCAAGTCCGTCGCGCAACGCGCGGGCGTGTCCGTGTCCACGGCGTCGCGCGCACTTTCCGGGAATACGTCCATTTCTGCTGCGACACGGGCAAACGTCGTCGCCGCAGCCAAAGAACTCGGCTACCGCCTCAACACGCAGGCCCGAGCATTGCGCCGCAGCCGTACCGACGCCATCGGCCTCATCATCCCCAGTCTGGTTAACCCGTTCTTCGCGGAGATGGCTGCCGCCGTCGAAGAGGAGGCCCTGCGTCAAGGGTTTGCCACGATCATTAGCTCCTCAGCCGAAGACGCGGACAAGATGGTCAACGCCGCACTCGCGCTTGCGGACCGGCAGGTCGACGGCATCATCGTCGTGCCCATGGAGGGAACCGACGCGACTCTTTCGACCATCGCGGCATCCCGCCCGTTGCTACTGCTAGACCGCCAGCTCGGCGAGCTGCCGGCTATCGTCTCTTCCCCCTCAGAAGGAATGAGGGGCGCCATCACGCGGCTGCGCACCCTGGGGCACACGCGGATTGGCTACCTCGCAGGCCCGCAAGACACATCGACAGGACGTGAGCGCCTCGCCGTGTTTAACGCGGAAACGAATGACCTCAACACCGTTATCTACCAGGGCGGCTACCGGCACAAAGAAGGCTATGTGGGCACGCTGAGCCTGCTGAAGGAAGGCGTTACCGCGATTATCGCCGGCGACTCCATGATGACCTTCGGTGCACTCGAGGCCTGCCACAATGCGGGAATCACCATCGGCGAAGAGCTCGCACTGGTCGGCTTCGACGACTTTATTTTCCTGCGCTATCAGCCCACGCCGCTCAGCGTCATCGACCAGGACGTCGCCACCCTGGGCACCCTGGCGGCGCGCTCGCTCATCACAGCGATCAACTCCGCCTCAGACCCCGTTGGCCTGCAGCACCCAACGAGATTTATTTCCCGGCTCTCGTCAGCGTATCCGCCGACGGTGCCTGGAGGGGGCATCGGAAAGCTACTGGCGAAAGGAGCCACCCCATGAGCCGCACCCGCCGTGGGTCCCCGTCCCCCACTGCCCCCACAAGCCTTCATCCTCAAGCCTCTAAGGAGCGAACATGACCGACTCTTCGGCACCACGAACACCGGAAACGGTGCTTCGACTCGAGGACGTCTCCAAGTCCTTCGGGCCGGTCAACGTCATCAAGCAAGTCACCCTTGACGTCCGCCGCGGCCAGGTCCAGGCACTCCTGGGCGAAAACGGCGCCGGCAAGTCCACGCTCATCAAGATGGTCGCCGGCGTCCATGCACCGGACTCGGGACGCATCCTGGTCGATGGCAAGGAAGTCACCATTCCAGATACCAAGACCTCGGAGGCGCTCGGTATCGCCACTATCCACCAGGAGCTTAACCTCGTGCCCACGATGTCCGTGGCCGAAAACATCATGCTGGGGCGCACTCCCCGCAAGTGGGGCCTGGTCAACCGCAAACACCTCAACGCGCAGGCGCAGGCCGCGCTCAACCTCATCGGGCTGGACGTCCCGCTCAACCAGCCGGTGGGCGAGCTGGGCATCGCCAAGCAACAGCTCGTTGAGATCGCCAAAGCGCTGTCCATGAACGCCCACATCCTCATTCTCGACGAGCCGACAGCGGCGCTCACCGGCAAGGAAATTGACGCACTCTTCGTCATCTTGGACCAGCTCAAGGCCAAGGGCGTGGCGATGGTCTTCATCAGCCATCACTTAGAGGAGCTCGCGCGGATCGCAGATACCATCAGCGTCCTGCGCGACGGTGAGTTCGTCGCTGAAGTTCCGGCGGATACCGAGGAAGACGAGCTCGTGCGCCTCATGGTGGGCCGCTCCATCGAAGACCAATACCCGCGCGAGATCCCGCCAGAGCACGGCGAGCCGCTCCTCGAGGTCGAGGGCCTGACCACGGCCGGGAAGTTCGAGGACGTCACCTTCACGGTGCACGCGGGCGAGGTCGTCGGCCTGGCCGGTCTCGTGGGTGCCGGGCGCACCGAGGTCGTGCGCGCCATCGCCGGGGCCGACAAGTACGACTCCGGCTCCGTGTCCATCGCCGGCACACCGCTCAAACGCGGCGATATTGCGGCCGCCATTGCCGCCGGCGTGGGCCACATCCCGGAAGACCGCAAGGGCCAAGCACTCGTCCTCGGCGCGACGGTCGGCGAAAACCTCGGGTTCGCCACGCTGCGCTCGAGCGCAAAGCTGGGCCTGGCCGACCGCGGCGGGCAGAAGAAGCGCGCCGTCGACGTCGCGGACAAGCTGCGCATCCGCATGGCCAGCGTCGATCAACCGATTAGCGATCTGTCCGGCGGCAACCAGCAAAAGGCCGTCTTCGGCCGCTGGGTACTCGCCAACTCGAAGGTGCTGCTGCTCGACGAGCCGACACGTGGTGTGGACGTCGGCGCGAAGGTCGAAATCTACAACATCATCAACGAAATCACCGCCCAGGGTGGCGCTGTGCTCATGGTCTCGTCCGATCTCCCGGAGGTGCTCGGCATGTCCGACCGCATCCTGGTCATGTCGGGCGGCAAGATCGCCGGCCAGCTTCCCAAGGCCTCTACCCAGGACGAGGTCATGGCGTTCGCCGTCTCCAACGTCTCGTCCAGCGCAACGGCGGAAACCGCCGCACGCAGCTCTGAATCTGACTTTGACACGCTCGAGGAGAACAACTGATGTCTACTACCACCGCCCGCCCCGCGACCCCCACGAAGTCAAAAGCCTCGCACTCCGTCATCAACTGGATGTTGAACAACGGCGCGCTCGTCGGCCTCATCGTCTTGTGCGTGGCACTGTTTATCGCAACCCCGCACTTCCTCACGCCCAATAACATCATCAACGTCGGCATCCAGGCCGCCACCGTGGCCATCCTCGCCTTCGGCATGACCTTCGTCATCATCACCGCGGGCATCGACTTGTCGGTCGGCTCCGTCGCGGCATTGGGGGCCATGGTCTCCGCCTCGCTGTTTAGCAACGCCGGGCTGCCGGGCTGGCTGACCTTGATTATCGGCCTTATCATCGGCCTTCTCGCCGGCGCCATTTGCGGCATGGCGACGGCCTTCGGCAAGATTCCTTCCTTCATCGCGACGCTGGCCATGATGTCGATTGCCCGCGGCGCCACGCTGGTCATCTCCCAGGGCTCGCCCATCGGCACTCCGGATTCCGTGAACTGGCTCGGCAGCAGGGTCGGCGGCTTCCCCATCCCCATCGTCATGATGGCCGTCGCGGGCCTGGTGTGCTGGTTCATCTTGGAGCGCACCGTGCTGGGCCGGTCCATGTACGCCATCGGCGGCAACCTCGAGGCCGCTCGCCTGTCCGGTTTGCCCGTCGCCAAGATTCAAATCGCGGTCTTCGCCCTGTCCGGCCTCTTCGCCGCGCTCGCGGGTCTCGTCATGGCGGGACGCTTGTCCTCGGCCCAGCCGCAAGCTGGCGTGGGCTATGAGCTCGACGCCATCGCCGCGGTCGTCATTGGCGGCGCGTCCCTGGCGGGCGGTTCGGGCAAGGCCACTGGCACCCTCGTCGGAGCGCTGCTGCTCGCGGTGATTCGCAACGGGCTGAACCTGCTCAACGTGTCGTCCTTCTGGCAGCAGATCGTCATCGGTTTCGTCATCGCGATCGCCGTCGGCTTCGACGTCATCCGCAACAAGGCCGCGAACTAGGCCTCTACTCAGACTTCACAACTGCATACTTTCCACTTTCCTCATCCTCTTTCAAGGAGAACCATGTCTATCTTCCGCAAGTCCCTCGCCGTCGTGTCCATTTCTGCCGTTGCCTTGGGTGCTGCTGCCTGCAACCGCGGTGAGTCCGGTTCCTCAGACTCCGTGACGCTGGCACTGTCCACCCAGACCAACCCGTTCTTCGTCGAGCTGCGCGACGGCGCACAGGCCAAGGCGGACGAGCTGGGCATCAAGCTGGATATCCAGGACGCCTCCGATGACGCCTCCAAGCAGGCCGACCAGCTCAAGAACGCCGAGACCTCCGGCGCGGGCGTCGTCATCGTCAACCCGACCGACTCCGATGCCGTCGGCTCCGCCGTCCAGGCCCTCAACTCCGCCAACATCCCGGTCATCGCCGTTGACCGTTCCTCAAACTCCGGCGAGGTCGCCTCCTACGTGGCCTCGGACAACGTGGCCGGCGGCAAGCAGGCCGCCGAAGCTCTCGCCAAGGCTATCGGCGACGAGGGCGAGATCCTCGTCCTCCAGGGCATCGCCGGTTCCTCCGCCTCCCGCGACCGCGGCGAGGGCTTCCGCGAGGGCATCAAGGCTCACCCGAAGATCAAGATCGTCGCCGAGCAGACCGCAAAGTTCGACCGCACTGAGGGACTCAACGTGACCACCAACCTCCTGCAGGCGCACCCGAACGTCAAGGCCATCTTCGCCGAGAACGATGAGATGGCCCTCGGTGCCATCGAGGCCCTGGGTGCCAAGGCCGGCAAGGACGTCAAGGTCTTCGGCTTCGACGGCACCGAAGACGGCATCGCCGCCATTGAAAAGGGCACCATGAACGGCACCATCGCACAGCAGCCCGAGGAGCTCGGCGCCAAGGCCGTCGAGCAGGCGTCCGCTCTGCTCAAGGGCGAGTCCGCACAGGCTGAGGTCCCGGTTGAGGTTGTCACCGTCGACTCCTCCAACGTCGCCGAATTCAAGTAAACGCCGCACCATCGCTATCCGAAAGGCATCAAGACCATGAGTCCTGCACTCGTTGTCGTGGGGTCCATCAACGCGGATCTCATGCTCCACGTTGAACGACACCCACACCCAGGCGAAACGCTGCTCGGTTCCGGCGGGGAAATCCTGGCGGGAGGCAAAGGCGCAAACCAGGCCGTCGCGGCCGCACAGCTGGGCGCCGATGTCGCCTTCGTCGGGGCCGTGGGCTCCGATGCCTATGCCGCTCCCGCGCTGGAGTACCTCACCTCATCCGGCGTGGATATGGCAGCCGTCGCGGAGCTTGACAACATCACCACTGGCTTGGCGGTGATTACGGTCTCCGCTGATGGCGAGAACACCATCGTGCTCAACGCGGGTGCTAACGGGCAGGTCGACGGCGAATTCGTGGCCGAGCGCGCGGAGACGGTCGCGGGGGCGAAGATCGTGTTGCTGCAGGGCGAGATTCCCGCCTCGGGGTTCGCTGCCGCGGTGCAGGCCGCGACCGGACGCGTCATCGTCAACCTCGCCCCCGTCATCGAGGTTCCGCGCGAGGCGCTGCTTGCCGCTGATCCGCTCATGGCCAACGAGCACGAGGCCGGGCTCATCCTCTCCCAGCTGGGTCTCGATGACTCGGGCACCCCGCGCGAGATGGCCCAGCGTCTCCTTGAGGCGGGTTTTGCCTCGGTGGTGCTCACCCTGGGTTCTGCGGGTGCGTTGGTTGCGGATGGTGATGGTTTCACCGAAATTCCGACCCCGCGCATCACCCCGGTGGATACGACGGGCGCGGGAGACGCCTTCGCTGGTGCCTTCTGCGCGCGACTTCTCGAAGGCGACTCGCTTGCCGATGCCGCGCGTTTTGCCGCGCGCGTGGGTGCCTACGCCGCCACGGGCGCCGGCGCCCAGCCTTCCTACCCGCACCTCAACGACGAACTTCCGGAGGTTTAATCATGCGTAAGTCTGGATTACTCAACCCCGCGCTCACCGCTGCGGTGGCACGCCTGGGCCACACCGACACCTTCGTCGTGGCGGACTGCGGGCTGCCGGTCCCCCACGATATTCCGGTGGTGGATCTCTCGCTCGTGTTCGGAATTCCTTCCTTCGAAGACACGCTTGCGGCGCTGCTCGACGAGGTCGTAGTCGAGGCCGCGACCATCGCGACGACCACGCCGGCGGAAATCCGCGCCGTCCTGCCGGAGGTTCCCGTCGAGGAAATCGACCACGAGGAGCTCAAGGCGCGCCTTGCCGATGCTTCCTTCGTGGTGCGCACCGGCTCGACCACCGCCTACGCGAACGTCATTCTGCGCAGCGGAGTGCCGTTCTAGCCCCGCTACCATTAGTGCAACGACGCGGCTTCACCGCCGCGTCGTTGGCGTTTTCAAGCGCTTGGCCACAGCGTGGCAATGACAAGCAGTGCCGCCACGATAACGAGGGGGACTTCCGCAAACCCCACTTTCCGCGCCGTCCACGCGCGCCCGCGCGCGGCGGTGTGCGGAATCCACCAGGCTCGCAGTAGCGCGACGGCAAGCAGCAGCGCCATCAGTATGGCGAACCACGGCATGCCGGCTAGTGCGCCCACTAAGAGAAAGATGCCGAGCGCTGCAGCATGGAAACCGATGGACAGCCGGACAAACCCCGGGGTCTTGCGCTCGCGCACCATCGATTTGACCAGCGGTACCGTGCCGGAGAAATACAGCGCGAGAAACGCGAAGCATAGCCACGCCCGGCCGCTGATATCAGCGAGCGAGACCTCCCGCGCGGCCATCCAAAGTACGGGGACGAGCAGCGCCGAGGCGATGGTCGTCGAGATCCCGCTGGCCATCGAACGCGGCCGTCCGTGAAACGTCTCCCAGAGTGCGACCGCCATGAGCGGGCCAAAGAACAGCGCCCACACGACCAGTCGCGGCTGGGCAAGCAGCGCCCCCACCATCGCCGCGCCGGCGACGGGGCCATAGACGGCGAGCGGGCGGGCGTAAGTGCGCCGGCGGGCTGGCGTGCGGGCCTTGGCCACGAGGCACAGCGCGAAGAACGTGAAATAGCCAAAGAACCACGCCAGCAGCACCACAAGCACCGTGGCTGGCCCGCGCCACGTCGACTCATGTGCGCTAAAGAACGCGATGGCCGGCACCGTCACCGCCACCGCGGGAGCGACGAGCATCGCCCACGCCCCGTGCTGATTCGGGCACCACGGGCTGATTCCGTGCTTTCGCGACACCCCGGCAACCTCCCACTTGCTACAACTTTCGATTGATATTTAAATCGTACCAAAGAGTGGCAGGAGGCGGAATACAGAAAACGCACGCAAAAAGGCCGAGTTTTCCTCGGCCTTTGACGCGGATGGAGCTAGACGAGCCGCCGCGCGCCGTCGCCCGGCGTCGCGATGTAGAACGTGGGCTCCGCAAAGCCCTTCTCCTCCGCGGCGCTTGCGATGGCAGCGACGGTGTCGCCAACGCGAGCCTTCGCGATGAGCGCGATGACGGCGCCGCCGAAGCCTCCGCCTGTCATGCGCGCGCCGAGGGTGCCGGCGGCCTCCGCGGCGGAATCGAGCTCCGGCGTGGTGACCTCGAGGTCATCGCGCAGCGACGCATGGCTATCGGCCATGAAACGCCGGAAGGTGTCGAAGTCCCCGGCTTCGAGGGCATCGGCAGCTTGGAGCGTGCGCGCGGTCTCGTGGAGGACGTGTCCGGTGCGCTTGGCGTAGAGCGTTGCGTCCTTACCGTTCTCATGCGCCCACGCGGCGATCTGCTCCTCGGACAGGTGGCGCAGGGAGCCCAAGGCGTTCTGGACATCGTCGATGACGCCGCGACGCGAGGCATACTGGCCGTCGTTGAGCTCGTGAGGAGCGTTGGTATCCGCAATGAGCAACACCAAATCCTGATCGGCGATGTCGAAATTAACCAAGCGGTGGGTGTGGCTGTCGAAGTCGATGACAAGCGCCTTGCCCTCCGCGCCAAAGAGGCTGGCGGTCTGATCGAGCCCTCCCGTGGAGGCGCCGACGATGTCATTTTCGGCGCGCATGGCGGCATCGGCCAGCTGGTGGCGCGCAGCGTCATCCGGGCCCTGCCCGTGGTCGAGCTCGTAAGCCGCGACGGCGACGGAGCACTCGAGCGCGGCAGAACTCGACAGCCCAGAGCCCAGCGGGACGTCGGAGACAAGCGCGATGTTCAAACCGGTGAGGTTCTCCAGTGCGCCGGACTCGTGCGCGGCCCAGACGGTGCCGGCAACATAGCCCAGCCAGCCGATGTCCCCGCCGGGGCGGATGTCCTTAAGGTCGACCTCCGCACGTGCGACGGTGCCGTCGGTCTTCTGCGAGGCGGCAACAACCTTCGTGTCCTCGCGCGGGGTGACGGCCGCGGCAATCTGCAGCGGCAGGGCGAATGGGATACACACGCCACCGGCGTAATCGACGTGCTCACCGATGACGTTGACGCGGCCCGGAGCGGCCCACACGCCGGTGGGCGCGGTGCCGAATTCGGCGTTAAACAGGGCGGTGGCATCGGCAGCAAGGGCGTCCGGGGTGCGGCTTTCAATCCACTTATACGAGGTCATCGTTCCACAACTCCTTGAATTTTTCGGCGATCCGCTCCGGGGTGGTGTCGTTGATCCACACCGCCTGGGAGGACTCGGAACCGGCGAGGAACTTCATGCGGTTCGGGGAGCGCATGAGTGAGAAGAGCTGCAGGTGCATGCGCACCGCGTCCGAATCATCCGTCGGCGCCTGGTTCCAACCCGCGATGTACGGGGTCTTCTCCACACCCTCGAAGAACTGATCCACCGCGGTGTAGAGCTTCTTGAGGACGACGGCGAGGTCGTCGCGCTGGGCTTCGGAAAGCTCTGCGAAGTTGGGCACGTGGACATTGGGCATGACCATGACCTCCAAAGGCCACTTGGCCGCCGCAGGAACGAAGACGGTGAAGTGCTCCGTCGTGGCGATGACGCGCGTGCCTGCCTCCCTCTCCTTGTCGAGCATGGTCTGGAAGAGGTCCGCGTTGTGCTCAGCCTTGTATTCCTTCGAGCGCGCGACCAGGTTGGCCAGGCGCGGGGAGTAGAAGGGATAGGAATAGATCTGGCCGTGCGGGTGCTGGAGGGTCACGCCGATCTCAGCGCCGCGATTCTCGAACGGAAAGACCTGCTTGACCTCTGGGATCTGGGACAGCTCGGCGGTGCGGTGCGCCCAGACCTCGATGACGGTGCGAATGCGGCTCACCGGCAGATCCCGGAAACTCTTGGTGGGATCCGAGGTAAAACACACCACCTCGCACCGGGCCTTGGCGGGATAGCGCGGCACAAGTCCCATGCCGTCCACGTCGTTATCCGCGACGTCGTCGACGTTGAGCGCGAACGACGGGAAGCGGTTTTCGAAGACCACCACGTCGTAACTGGGCGAGGGGATCTCCGTGGGCAGGTTGCCGGATGTGGAGGGCGCCAGCGGGTTCTCGTTCGCCGGCGGCATGAACGTGCGGTTCATGCGGTGGGCGGCGTAGGCCACCCACTCCCCAGTGAGCGGATCGCGGCGCATCTCAGAGGCCGGGTGAACCTGGGGAAGGTCTCGCGGGTCCTCGAGCACGCGGTCTGGGTGCGGCTGCTCATCGAAATAGATGAGGTCGCGGCCATCGGCGAGCTTCGTGCGTTGAATGTCAACCATAATTACCTCTGCTCCCGAACAGCAGCTGTATCTGCGGACGTAGCCTTAACGGGGGTTTCAATGATGATCGGGCGAAGCTTCGCCCACGCAAGGAAGATTACGGATGCGGCCAGCAGCGCCAAGCCCATCCAGAGGTTGTCCGTGGCGTTTTTGAGGGCACCGGTCTCCGGATTGATGCCCGGATCCAGGAAGAAGTAGCTCAGCAGCAGGATGATGGAATAGATGCCCATGAGTGCGCCGATCACGTTGCGCAGGTCAAAGGCACCCGCCTTCTGGCGAGTGGCCCGACTGGCGGTACCGGTCGAGCGCGGTGCAGGTTGTGCAGTAGCCATTGTTATTGACTCCTAGTTCTTGTCTTCAAAGACTCAATCGGTAGATGGTTTAGGCAAAGATGACGTTGAGTACGATTGCCATGACCAGGCAGATCATGCCCAGCGGAACGGTGCGCTGGTACCACGCCAGGTTGGACTCTGTCATGTCCTCGAAGTGGCCCTTCGGAGTCACCGAGGAGACGAATCCGACCAGTTCGCTGTCCGGCTTCGGCGTGGTGAACATGGTGACGATGACGGAGACCAGGATATCGACAGCGAAGGCCACGCCGGCAGCCACGAACGCGGTGCCCTGGCCCGGCAGGTTGAACATCGTGCTGGTGGCATCGGTAAACGTAGCAACGTACCAGTAGCCAATCGCGGACGCCGTACCGGCGATGAGGCCGGACCAGCCGGCATGCGGGGTCATACGCTTCCAGAACATACCGAGAATGAAGGTGGCAAACAGCGGGGCGTTAAAGAAGCCGAAGAGCGTTTGCAGGTAGTCCATGATATTGCCGAAGTTCTGCGCGAGCAGCGCGGTGAACATGGCGATCAGCGTCGCGGCGACGGTCGCGATACGGCCGAACTTGAGGTAGTAATCATCCTCGCGGTCCTTGACCACGTAGGTCTGCCAGATGTCATAGGAAATGACGGTGTTGAACGCAGAAATGTTGGCGGCCATGCCGGCCATGAACGAGGCGAGCAGGCCAGCGATGGCGATGCCGAGCAGCCCGTTGGGCAGCAGGTCGCGCATGAGCAGCAGGATGGCGTCGTTCGGCTTCGCGGAGCCGGCAGCGATTTCGCTCACCAGAACGGAGGCGACCATGCCCGGGATGACAACGAGGAACGGGATGAACATCTTGGGGAACGCACCGATGATAGGCGTCTTGCGTGCAGCCGAAAGCGAATCCGAGGCCATTGCGCGCTGCACCTCCACGAAGTTGGTGGTCCAGTAGCCGAAGGACAGAACGAAGCCCAGGCCCAGCACAATACCGATGACAGACCAGACCGGGTTATCGAAACCGGAGAGCTCAGAGCCCGGCCAGGTGTGGAAGTGGGATTCTTCCGCGACGGCCGTCTTGAGACCTTCCCAGCCGCCCACGCGGTTGAGGCCGATGATCGTCAGCGGTGCGAGCGCAGCGACGATGACGAAGAACTGCAGCACCTCGTTGTAGATGGCCGCGGACAGGCCGCCGAGCGTGATGTAGGACAGCACGATGACACCAGCAACGACGAGCGCGACCCACATCGGCCAGCCCAGCAGGGCCTCGACAATGGTGGCGAGCAGGAACAGGTTCACGCCGGCGATGAGCAGCTGGGCCAGCGCGAAGGACAGGGCGTTGACCAAGTGGGCGCCGTTGCCGAAGCGGCGGCGCATGAACTCCGGCACGGAGCGAACCTTCGAGCCGTAGTAGAACGGCATCATGACAATGCCCAGGAAGATCATGGCCGGCACGGCGCCAATCCAGAAGTAATGCATGGTCTGGAAGCCGTACTCCGCGCCGTTGGCGGACATGCCAATGATTTCCACCGCGCCGAGGTTGGCCGAGATAAAGGCCAGGCCGGTCACCCACGCCGGCAGCGAGCGGCCGGAGAGGAAAAAGTCAATCGACGAAGACACGCGGGCCTTCGCTGCCCAGCCGATGCCGAGCACGAACAGGAAGTAGATTGCGACGATGAGGTAGTCCACCCACGTCGCGTCCAGGCGTAGGACTGATTGTGCAGTCTCCATAGCTCTTGAACCTTTCACGATAAGTACCCGCCACCGCCGCGCGAACGCACGCCGACCCCGAGCACGAGAGAATTACTTGGGAGAAACGTATGCAGTTATGTATTCAGTTACAGTCTGACGGTGCAGTCTTTCGTGGCTATTCAATGACACTGAAGTGCACGGTGGCCTGCCATGGCCGATCCGGGCCCAGCTCCACGAGGTCGGTACCAGTGCGCAGGGCGTTGGGCGGCGCGCTCATGGGTTCCACGGCAATCGCTCGCCCGCGCCCCGGGAAATCCGGCGCGGTATAAATCTGCAGCCAGCCGAGTCCCTCCCCGGAATCCATGCGCACGCCGCGCCCGTCGGCGGCAAATTCCACCGTGTGCGGCTCGGGTCCCACGTAGAAGAGATCATCGAGTTCTAGCTCGGCGACGCAGTGACTCAGCTCCATCGGTGCGTGCTCGCCTGTGGGCACGTTGCGCGCGTCGAGTAGGTGGTGCTCCACCGGCGGCAAGCGCAGCTCGGCCTCGTCCACCGGAGTGCCCTGCGGCGAAAGGTATGGGTGCAGGCCGAAGGCAAAGGGAACGCTGTCTTCCTGCGTCGATGCCCCATAGGTGCAGTGCAGTCCCTGCTCGTCGAGGAGGTACGACGCAGTGACGCGCAACGCCCACGGCCAGCCTTGCTGCGGGGCGATGTCCGCGGCGATCTCCACGCGATCTGGGTCGTGGTTTACGATCTGCCAGGCGGCATCGAGCACGAAGCCGTGAATTGCGTTGTGGCGCTCCGGCTCCGTGATCGCTAGTTGGTGCTCGGTGCCCTTCCACGAGAAGATTCCGTCTTCGGTGCGGTTGGGCCACGGCGCCAGCACGCTATTGGCCGCAGCCGGCGGAAGCTGCGCAGTGTCGTAGCTTTCCAGCAAAGGCGCACCGTCATAGGACAGCGCAGCGATACCCCCAGAACGGAGGTCAATCTGTGCGCTATAGCGCCCCGCGATCAGCCGGACGGTGGGTGCAACTGGTGATGTCCTGAATATGGTTTCCGGCATGGCATTCCTTTCCACTTCGCGGACCGACTGCACGCCGCGTCGCCTCAATCCGGGGCGGTCTATGATGCGCGCTGTTGGCATCCGTATCGTGTCACTCGTGGGGCATCGATGGCGCGGATGCGCCACGATAGCCCTGCATATGAGGTTAATTCGAAGCCACAAATATCAACAAGATATTTCTCCTCAAACGGGGGCATTGCCACACAATCGCACACAATCAAATTCCCCTAATAGCGCAGCTCAGACAACTACACAGCACTTTCACTGGTCATAACCTGTGATATTTTGCACGGAAAAGACTGCCTCCGCCGCTCCAAGTGGGGTTGAATTTGTTGTAGTTTCCTCCGCGGACTGCCCGCTTCGTTCGCACACACACCTGGGCCCAAAGGGGGCATCGGCACGCTCAGCCCACTGCAGCAGGTGGCGCAGATCTTTTCACGCCAGTGCGAATGCATGCCTGATGGGGGCCATCACAGGAACTAACTCGTACACCTCGCTAACGGACGCAACCCGTCAGGCAGCAACGGCCGGCCAGCTCATCACGAACCTCCCCTACGTTCTCAACGTATTCGACAAAGCTACTCAGCCCACGGCTATTCTCCTCAGACCTGCGCCGCTGCGTCTCCACTCCGAAAAGGGTTTTCCCCAAGCCATCTAATTTTCGTGTTTCCAGCCACGCATCATTGAGCGGCCCCGCGCCCGGACGAATCCGCACGCGGGGCCGCAACTGTCTCAGGAGAACGAATTACAGAACCATCGCCGCAACCCACCCGGCGATGAGCAGCGGAATATTAAAGTGCAGGAACGTCGGGATGACCGAATCCCGAATGTGGTCGTGCTGGCCGTCGGCGCCCAAGCCCATCGTGGGGCCGAGCGTCGAGTCGGACGCCGGCGAGCCCGCGTCGCCCAGCGCGCCTGCGGTACCGACGATGGCAACCGTCGCAGCGGGGCTAAAGCCCAGCGTCATACACAGCGGCACGTAGATGACCGTGATAATGGGCAGCGTGGAGAAGGACGAGCCGATGCCCATCGTCACAATGAGGCCGACCAGAAGCATGGCCGCCGCGGCCAGCAGCTTATTATCGCCAAAGAGCTCGGCCGTGGTCGTCACGAGCGACTCCACCTGCCCTGTCTCCGTCATGACGGACGCGAAACCTTGGGCGGTGATCATGATGAAACCGATAAGTGCCATCATTTTCATGCCGTTGGTGAAGACATCATCCGCGTTGCGCCAGCTCACTGCACCGGAGAGCAGCAAGATGCCCAGGCCCACAAGCGCGCCGACCATGAGGCCATCCGCCTCGAAGTCCATGAGCTGCATGACGATCTGCACGCTAAACGTGGCGATGATGGCGACGACGGAAACCCACAGCTTGTAGGCGGAAATCTCTTCCTTATCCTTCTCCTCCGCAATGGGTGCGTCGAGGTACGTGCGCGGCTTGCGGTAGCTGATAAACACCGCGATGAGCAAGCCGATAAACATGCCGAGCGCCGGGATTCCCATGATCTTCATGATGTTCATACCGGTCGTATCCAGGCCTGCCTCACCGATATTGAACAGCAGAATGTCATTCAAGAAGATGGAACCGAAGCCTACCGGCACGAACATGTACGTGGTGACCAGTCCGAAGGTGAGGCAGCACGTAATAAGGCGGCGGTCGATCTGCAGCTTGCTCATCACTCCCAAAAGTGGCGGAACGATGAGCGGAATGAACGCGATGTGGACCGGGATGAGGTTCTGGCTCATAATCGCCATCGCAACCATGACGAGGATGATGGTCCACTTCGTCATTGCCACGGCCTTGGGGTTAAGCTCCCCCGCGTTGCCGTTCATCTTGTGGATGAGCGTCTGCGCCAGCTTTTCCGGCAAGCCCGCCGCCGCAACACCCATGGCGAACGCGCCGAGCAAGGCGTAACTCAGCGCGATCTTCGCGCCACCGCCCAGGCCGTCTTGGAAAGCGAGAAGGGTGGAATCGAGGCCCATGCCGGCCATGAGACCACCCGTGAGGGCGCCTAAGAACAGGGCGATGACAACGTGCACGCGTGCCACGGAAAGCACGAGCATCACGATAACTGCGATGAGTACGGCGTTCATGCACGTAAGCGTAGTGCATAGTATGCAGACTTTTGAAATTTTTTAGATCTCGCCGACCCCGGTCGCAGGGGAATGTGTGTCACTGAAAGAAACATGCACTCCACCGGCCGTCATCTGGCACACTGAACGCAACCAATCCCAAGGAACCCCATCATGCGCGCCGTTACTTTCACCGAGTTCTCTTCCCCGCCCACCATCGAGGACGTCCCCCCCTCCGCTCCTGCCTGCCGGCGGCGCCGTCGTCCGCGTCGCGGCCACCGGCGTGTGTCGTAGCGACTGGCACGCGTGGTCCGGCCACGATGACTCCGTGTCGCTCCCCCACATCCCCGGCCACGAGTTCGCCGGTGTCATCGAAGAAATCGACCCCGCCGTCCCCGGTTTTAAGAAGGGCGACCGCGTCACGGCGCCTTTCATCTTTGCCTGCGGCGACTGCGCGCACTGCCGCGCGGGCCACACGCAGGTCTGCCCTAACCAGCAACAACCGGGTTTCGATCTTAAGGGATCCTGGGCCGAATACGTTGCCGTCACCCACACCGCGACGAATCTCGTGCACCTACCGGATGAGCTCGACTTCGATATTGCCGCGGGACTAGGCTGCCGCTTCGGCACTGCCTATCACGCCGTCACAGTGCAAGGCCGCGTCCAGCCCGGCGAGACCGTCGTCGTCATCGGCTGCGGCGGCGTCGGCTTGTCGTGTGTCATGATTGCCCGCGCCGCCGGCGCCCGCGTCATCGCCGTCGACCGCACTCAATCCGCGCTCGATGCCGCGGAAAAGCTCGGCGCCACTCCCCTTTACTCGGACGAGACCACCGTCGCGCGCATCCACGAGCTCGGCGGCGCCCACGTGTCCATCGACGCCCTGGGAGCCCGCATCACCGCCACGATGGCCATCGAGTCCCTGCACCCCAAGGGCTGCCACGTCCAGGTCGGCCTCCTGCTCGGCGAGGACGCCAATCCCTCGCTGCCCTACGGTCGCGCCATTGCGCTCGAACTCGAGCTGCTTGGCTCCCACGGCCTGGCCACCAGCGAATAAGCTGCCTTGCTTTCCGATGTCGCCTCCGGCCGTCTCGACCTCGCCGGCACCGTCGGCACGCGCATCGGATTCGACGATCTGCCCGCCGCGCTCCCCGCGATGAACGAGCCGTCGCGCACGGGCAGCTTCGGCATGACCGTTGCGGTACTTTAGGTCAGACGCGATAACAGCGAAGAATTCGGAACTACGCGTTTAGGATCGTGCTTCCGCATGCGCGACGACGATTGAATCAATCAGCCTCGCCGCCGCCTTGGCCGTGCGTCCATCGATGTCGAAACGGGGGTTGAGCTCAGCGACGTCGACGAGCGCCAGCTTGCCCGTCGCGGCGAGTGCGCGGACGATGGCATGGATATGCAGCAGCGGGACGCCAAGCCCTGCTGGCGCGGAGACGCCTGGGGCGACGGCGGCAGGCAGCACGTCGAGGTCAATGGACAGATGAATCGACTCGGCGTCGGCGACGAGTTCCACGGCGCGCGCAGCCGCGTCCTGGGCGCTGAGAGCGGCAAGTTCCTCGTCGAGCACGACTTTGACGCCCAGATCGCGGGCGGTATCAAAAAGAACTTTCGTATTATTCGGTCGCGAGATACCCAGTACCGAGTAGTCGAAGTCATCGCTATAGACGTCCGCTAACTGCCAAAACGGTGTGCCGGACGTGGGACGGTCCGCGATGCGCAAGTCGAAGTGTGCGTCGAGGTTGATAATCGCGGACGGACGCACGCGGGCTAATCCCCTGCCCGTCGCGAACGAGGTCTCGTGCCCGCCGCCGAGCACGATGGGCAGGTGCCCGGCGCGCACGAGTTCTTCCACTTTCGCCGAGACTTCCTCCTGCGCGGGCTCGAGGTTTTTGCCCTCGGTGACGACGGTGCCGGCGTCGTGGCGTGGGAATTCATCGTGGACAGCGAGCGAGCCCAGTGCCGCCCGCAGCGCCTCGGGTCCGTCGGCGGCACCCACGCGCCCACCGTTGCGGCGCACGCCCTCATCCGTGGCAAAGCCGAGCAGCGCCGCCCCAGGGGCGGTCGATGTATTGATGACCGAGTGCCAGCGCGCGTGTTCCGGTCCGGGTCCGTCGTTGCGGCCGGTCCATGCGGGAGCGGGAGTAAACAAGGTGCCTCCTTGGTTGACATCGTGCCCAGCTTAAAGTGCGCGTGCGCTGCGCGCACCGCCAGCGAAATCTAATCGTCTGAAATTTCAGACTCCACCGCTAGACTTGCCTTCCATGTCGTCTTCCCGCGTTCCCGCCGCCCGCCACACACTCGACATCCTGCAGCTGCTGTCCACCATCGACGTGCCCATTTCCGCGAGCCGCATTCGTCGTGAACTCGACTTACCCCGTTCGAGCACGTATCACCTACTCAATGAGATGGTCGCCGCCGGCTTTGTCGTGCACATTCCGGAAAATCAGACCTACGGATTGGGCATGGCGGCGTACGCAATGGCCTCGGCATATACGACACAGCAGCCGCTTGTGCGCGCAGCAACGAAGCCACTCGAGAAGATCGCCGCGCTCGTGCACGGCTCGGGACACCTCTCCCGCATGGCTGGCTCCGAGATTGTCTATCTCCAGGAAGTTCGCTCCCCTGGTGCGGTCTCGCTCGTCACCGAAAAGGGCGTGCGCCTTCAAGCTCACCGCACCGCATCCGGCCGCGCAATGCTCGCCCAGCTTCCCGATGCCGAGGCGCGCGCCGCGTACTCCACCTCCAGCGACGCCGGAGCCTTCCGGCAGTTCCACGACATACTCGCCCAGACTCGCGAGCGCGGTTGGGCCGAGGAGGTCGAGGAGGTCTCCCGCGGCCAGGAATCCGTGGCCGTGGCCATCCTCGATCACGTCAACCGGCCTGCGGGCGCGCTCGCCGTCACCTTCCAGCGCGGGCGGATTGATGCCGCCACGCGCGCCGTGGCGATCGAGCAGTTGCGCTCGGCCGCCGCAGCGATTGCAGCGAAGGTTTACCGCTCCGGTTAATCCGTAGCGCGCGCTCCAGCCGTTGTGTAACATTACTGCCAACGCGTCTGGCTGTCGCGCGAGAAATCCATTCATTCCCCGCCGGGGTGCACTGGGGTGCATCCACCGGTGGTACGTCCACGCACATCATCCGCGATAAGGAGCCAGATATGTCCCACGCTGCTACTTCCCAGACCGTGTCCGTCGGCATCGGCGCACTGACCATTGACGAGGTCGTCGCCGTCGCCCGCTACGGCGCGAAGGTAGAAATCACTTCCGAGGCGCTTGCTGAAGTCGAGGCGACGCGTGAGCGCGTCGAGGAACTCGCCCAGGATCCCACGCCGGTCTACGGCATCTCCACTGGATTCGGCGCGCTGGCGCGTCGCCACATTCCTGAGGAGATGCGAGCCCAGCTGCAGCTGTCGCTCGTGCGCTCTCACGCCGCGGGCACCGGACCGGAGGTCGAGGAAGAAGTCATCCGCGCGCTCATGCTCCTGCGTCTGTCCACGCTGTGTACAGGCCGGACCGGCGTGCGTCCCGTCGTCGCACAGACGTACGCGGACGTGCTGAACGCAGGTATCGTGCCGGTCGTGCGCGAGTACGGATCGCTGGGCTGCTCCGGCGACTTGGCGCCACTCGCCCACTGCGCCCTGGCCCTACTCGGCGAAGGCGAGGTCCGCGTGAACGGCGAACTCCAGGACGCGGGCGAGGCACTCAAGGCCGCAGGCATCGAGCCACTCGTCCTGCGCGAGAAGGAGGGCCTAGCGCTCATCAACGGCACGGACGGCATGCTGGGCATGCTGTGCCTGGCTATTACCGATCTGCGCCAGCTCGCCAAGACCGCGGACATCGCGACGGCGATGACGGTCGAGGGCCTGCTGGGCACGCTCGTCGTCTTTGCCGAAGACCTCCAGGAGCTGCGCCCGCATCCGGGTCAGGCGGCCGCGGCGGCGAACATCCTCAAGGTCGCAGAAGGCTCGGAGATCCTCGCCGCGGCGCTCGAAGAGTTCAAGAAGAACCAGGTTCAGGACGCCTACTCCGTGCGCTGCGCGCCGCAGGTCGCCGGCGGCTTCCGCGACACCATCGAACATGCCGCCACCGTCGCGGGCCACGAGCTCGCCGCTGCCGTGGATAACCCCGTCGTCGCCAAGGACGGCCGCGTGGTGTCCAACGGCAACTTCCACGGGGCGCCGGTCGCTTACGTGCTCGACTTCCTCGCGATCGTCACAGCGGATCTCGCCTCCATTTCTGAGCGCCGCACCGACCGCTTTCTCGATCCCGCGCGCAACCGCGGCCTCAACGCCTTCCTCGCGGACGACCCAGGCGTCGACTCCGGCCACATGATCGCGCAGTACGCCCAGGCCGGCATCGTCAGTGAACTCAAGCGCCTGGCCAACCCGTCCTCGGCGGATTCCATCCCGTCGTCAGCCATGCAAGAAGACCACGTCTCCATGGGCTGGTCCGCCGCGCGCAAGCTGCGCAAGTCCGTCGACGGACTGCAGCGCGTGCTGGCCATCGAGATCCTCACTGCTGCCCGCGCCATCGACATGCGCGACGGCGAGCCCGCGAAGGGAACCGGCGCGGTCATCGAAAAACTACGCGAGACTGTCCAGGGTGCAGGCACCGACCGCTTCCTCTCCCCCGAGATCGAGGAGACGGTACGTCTGGTCAAGGCAGGGACGCTGCTGGACGCGGTGGAAGGCGGCATCGGAAAGCTGCGCTAAGCAGGAGGGCCCATGCGGGCCCTTTTTTGCGACCCTCTGGGAGTCTCGTATCCCAGACACCCAACCCTGCAAGCGCCTCGTGCATCAACATCACAGACGCTACCTTTGTGAGACATGCGCCACGGTAGAAGGGGACAGCCCCGGGTAACCGGCCCTGCAACCACGCGCAGCTTACCTGTCGAAGAAAGGAACTCCCATGTCTGCACCCCGTGAAGTCCGCGCCCCGCGCGGCACGACGCTCAACGCCAAGTCTTGGCAGACCGAGGCGCCGCTGCGCATGCTCATGAACAACCTGGACCCTGAGGTCGCGGAGCGCCCCGAGGACCTCGTAGTCTACGGCGGCACTGGCCGCGCCGCACGCTCGTGGGAGGCTTTCGACTCCATCGTCGATGCGCTCAAGGACCTGGAATCCGATGAGACCCTGCTCGTCCAGTCCGGCAAGCCCGTGGGCATCTGGAAGACCAACGAATGGGCGCCGCGCGTGCTCATCGCCAACTCCAACCTCGTGGGCGACTGGGCCAACTGGGAGCACTTCCGCAAGCTCGAAGACGAGGGGCTCATGATGTACGGTCAGATGACGGCCGGGTCCTGGATTTACATCGCCACTCAGGGCATCCTCCAAGGCACTTTCGAGACCTTCGCCGCCGTCGCCCGCAAGCGCTTTAACGGCACGCTCGCCGGCACGCTGACTCTCACCGGCGGCTGTGGCGGCATGGGCGGCGCCCAGCCGCTCTCGGTCACGCTCAATGGAGGCGCGGTGCTCATCGTCGATGTGGACGAGACCCGCCTCAAGCGCCGTCAATCCAAGCGCTACCTCGACGAAGTGACGACGGATCTGGACGAGGCCCTGAAGCTCGTGCTCGCCGCGAAGGAAGAAAAGCGTGCGCTCTCGGTCGGTCTGGTGGGCAACGCCGCCGACGTTTTCCCGGAGATGCTGCGCCGCCAGCGCGCCGGCGAATTTACCGTCGACATCGTCACGGACCAGACTTCCGCGCACGATCCGCTCTCCTATCTACCCACGGAGATCCGCGTCGAGGATTGGCACGCCGAGGCCAAGGCAGACCCGACGACCTTTACGAAGAAGGCCCGCGAGTCCATGGCCGCCCAGGTGCAGGCCATGGTCGAGTTCCAGGACGAGGGCGCCGAGGTCTTCGACTACGGCAACTCCATCCGCGACGAGGCCCGCCACGCCGGCTACCAGCGCGCCTTCGAGTTCCCCGGCTTCGTGCCCGCCTACATCCGTCCGCTCTTCTGCGAGGGCTTGGGCCCGTTCCGCTGGGCCGCGCTGTCGGGCGATCCGGAGGATATCAAGGTCACCGACCAAGCTTTGAAGGAGCTCTTCCCGGACAACGAGCACCTCCACAATTGGCTCGACGCTGCCGAGGAGTACGTCGAGTTCGAGGGCCTGCCCGCACGTATTTGCTGGCTCGGCTACAACGAGCGCCACAAGGCTGGCCTCAAGTTCAACGAGCTGGTCCGCGAGGGAAAAATCTCCGCGCCCATCGTCATCGGCCGCGACCACCTCGACTCCGGCTCTGTGGCCTCGCCCTACCGCGAGACCGAGTCCATGCTCGACGGCACCGATGCCGTCGCGGACTGGCCGCTGCTCAACGCCATGACGGCCGTGTCCTCCGGCGCGACCTGGGTGTCGATCCACCACGGCGGCGGCGTGGGCATGGGCCGCTCCATCCACGCTGGCCAGGTATCCGTCGCCGACGGCACGGAGCTCGCCGCGGCCAAGCTGCGCGCCGTGCTTACCAACGACCCGGGCATGGGCGTTATCCGCCACGTCGACGCGGGCTACACCCGCGCCAAGGAGGTTGCAGACGAGCGCGGTGTGCGCATCCCCATGGAATTCAAGGCGCGCGATTAATATGTCCACGCTCTTTACTGGAATCAGCGAACTGCGCACCGTCTCTTCCGCTGGCACGCTTGCCGATGCCGCCCTTACCGTCGCCGACGGCGTCATCACCTGGGTTGGCTCGGCTTCCGATGCCCCCGCGCAGGCTCCCGCCTGCGAGGAGACCATCGACCTCGGCGGCCGGGCCGTCCTGCCTGGCTGGGTCGACTCGCACACGCACATGGTCTTCGACGGCAACCGCGGCGCGGAGTTCGAGGCGCGCCTGGCTGGTTCGTCGTATGAGGCTGGCGGCATCGCGGTGACTATGGAGGCGACACGTTCGGCCGGCGCTGACCGGCTCCGCGCGCTCGTCCGCGACCGCATCGCCGCCGGCCGCGCCGGTGGCACGACGACCTTTGAGACGAAGACCGGCTACGGGCTCAACACGGCCTCGGAGGTGGAATCCGCGCAGATTGCCGCCGAGTTCGCCGACGACGTTACGTTTCTGGGTGCCCACCTCGTCCCGCCGGGTGCCGACGCCGACGAGTACCTCGACGAGGTCGTCGGTCCGATGCTCGACGGCGTGGCACCGTACGTCCAGTGGATCGACGTCTTCTGTGAGCGCGGCGCCTTCAACGAGTCACAGTCCCGCCGCGTCCTGGAGGCCGGCATCGCCCGCGGTCTGGGTGTGCGCGTCCACGGCAACCAGCTGGGCGACGGCCCGGGCGTCCAGCTCGCCGTCGACCTTGGCGCGGCGAGCGTCGACCACGTCAACTACGTTACGGACGCGGACATCGCGGCCCTTGCGAACTCCGATACCGTCGCGACGCTCCTGCCCGCGTGCGATTTGTCCACGCGTCAGCCGCTCGCCCCGGGCCGCCGTCTCCTCGACGCGGGCGCGACCATCGCTATCGCGTCCAATCTCAACCCAGGCACCTCGTATACCTCGTCGATGAACTTCTGCGTGGCCACCGCGGTTCTGCAGCAACACCTCACGCTCGACGAGGCCATTGCCGCCGCGACGACCGGCGGTGCCAAGGCCCTGCGCCGCCACGACGTCGGCGACGGTCTCGACCCCCAGGGACGCCCGGCCAAGGGCACGCTGGTCCCCGGCGCCGCTGCGGACCTCCACGTCCTCCAAGGCACCAGCGCCATCGACTTGGCCTACCGCCCAGGCATGCCGCAGACATACCAGACCTACGTCGCCGGAAAGCTGGTCTAGCGTGAATAACTCGTATGAGTTGCCGAAAATTTTCTGATTTTCGCGCGACTCATACGAATTTCATTCTTTTCTTGACCGCACGCGCACCACCCGTCGCTAATTTTTCGCCTTGCACCTATAGATGACCGTCTTTAGCCAACTGCCGCGGCAATGGCCTCCGCCATCGCCTGCTGCCCCGCCGCCGTGGGGTGCATGGGGTACGAGCCCGTGGCCTCGCCCGTGAAATCCACCCACGGCTCCGCCGAGCACCCAGTGTGCTCCCCCGCGCCCGCCGGCATCACGTACGTCGCGCCATGCCTCTCGGCGGCCGCGCTCACCTCCCCGTTGATGCGAGTGATCTGCTCCGCGAGCCACGCCGCGTCGGGCACGTCCGTACATGCGTCGTTGAGCAACGGCATGTACCCCGTGGCGACGACGCGCGCACCCGGTGCTCGTTGTTCAATCGCCACGTACACATCGTCCAGCCGCGCTGGCAGCTCTTCAAGCTCGCCCGCCACCTTCTCGCGCAGCCCCGCCGGGCACGCGCTCTCGAAGCACCGCGTCATGTCGATGAAGCTCACATCATTGCCGCCGATGCTCAGCGTCACCAGGTCCGTCTCTTCCCCCAGCGCCGCCACCTGCGGCGAGCCTTCCGATGCCGCCGTCCCCAACGCCGTCTTCTCCCCCACGTCCGCCGTCACGGCGCCTTGGCACGACGCGTTGACGAAATCTTCCACCCCCAGCGCGTCCGCAAGGAGAACAGGGTACGAATCCGCCGCGACCGCGCAAGCGTCGCCGGGATCCGTGGCGGCGCGGGAGCCCATCGCGGCGTAGGAATCCCCGAGAGCGACATAGTGCACCGGTTCCTCGACCGGCGTTGTCAACGTCATCTGCTCAGACGCGGTATCTGAGCTACATGCGGCAAGACACCCTGCAAGAATTAAGAAAGCGAGACCGATGAGCAGGCGATTCATAATTCTCCCGAGTTTAAGTACAAAGTGACCGCCTAGAACAGCGGAATCCCCGGTTGCTCCGCAAGCTCCGCGCGCAGCGACGGATTCGCCATGATGCACAGCCCCGCAGCAGTAAAACGCACGCCACCCAGTGGGCTGGACGAGGTAAGGAACTTCGCGCACTGGTCCACCTTGCCGAAGGCTCCTGGGTAGGTGTCGCTCGGCGAGCCCATCGAATACACCGAGGCCACCGACATCGCGACCGGGTCACCGCGGAGCGCATTCGAACTACTCTTAATACCGGTCCACAGCACGGCGCCCAGCGGATCGGTACGCCACTGGTCGCGTTCCTGTTGCGTCATGTCGAACGATTGAGCAGAGGCGGCCACGGGTGCGAGCGTGCTCATGCACAGCGCAGCCGCGGCAATGAGAGCGAGACGTTTCATGCTGCATAAGCTAGCACTACAGAGCACGCTCTACGTCTGGTTTCAAGACGGCCGCGTACAAACACCCTTGGCGCGCCGCGCATTGTGCCTACGATGAGATAAACGACGTCTACCTTCTCTCACTCATGACCACATTCTCACTCAATTTCAAGCGCTGGGAGATCGACTCCAACTCCCCCTGTCGCTCCTCTCGTCGGTACGAGGTTCCGGCGCGGAATTTATATTCTGGAATTCACTAACGGGGAACGCTACGTCGGCCTTACCGAAAACATCGTCCAACGTTTCGTAAAAAGCTCATCGAGGTAGCGACGTGTGGCGGAATTTCCATCCCCTTCAATCGAAGCCGCAAAACTCCCCAGATACGAATAATGCTCCAGCACGGTCTACGACAGGCATTCCGCCGTGCTGAAGCATACTACCGGCGTCTAGTATCCAGCGTGCTAATGCTGTGTAGCGCACAGCATCAGCACGTCACGATGAGAATCACCGACCCTCTCAGCGCTCCACTACTTCATGGAGGAAGCAGCCAAGACGTCCCTCACAATCTCCGCGATATGCTTCGCCTGCGCACCAGTACCCTGTTCGATCTGGGTGCGGCACGAGAAACCGTCAGCGATAACGATGGAGCCTTCCTTCGTAGCCTTACGAACTTTGGGGAAGAGCTCTCGCTCGCCGAGCGCCATGGAGACCTCCGCGTGACCCTTCTCGAAGCCCCAGTTGCCGGCAAGGCCGCAACACCCTGTGGCGATTGACTCGTCGCTGATACCGAGGGCATCGAGAAGCTGCTGCGATTGAGACGGATCACCCAGCGACTTCTCATGGCAATGGACCTGGGTAAGTGCCGAGACATCGCCCGGAACGATCTTTCCTTCAGCAACGAGCTCCTTGATGCGCGGGACGACAAACTCGGAGAACTGCGTCGTCGCTTGCGCGAGGCGCTTGATGTCAGGGTTCGGGGAAAGCTCGGTCGCCTCAGAGCGCAACATGACGGTGCACGAAGGTTCCACACCGATGACGGGTAGACCACGGTCAAGGTAAGGCTTCATCACCTTCGCGGTCTGCTCCAGCACACGCTTGGTCATATCGAGCTGTCCGGTGGAGTGCCACGTCAAGCCACAGCAGACAAACCCCTGAGGAATTTCCACCGTGTAGCCCAGCGCTTCGAGTACCTCAACTGCGGCCGTAGCCGGCGACGTGCCGAGCGAAGAGTTGAAGGAGTCCGGCCACAGCACGACCGTCATCGAGTCATCCCGCTGGGGTTGTACACGCTTGGCATGCCACGTGCGCAGCGAGGTATGCGCGAAATGGATGAGCGGACGGTTGGGGTCGAGCCCACCCACACGTGCGATGAGCTTATCCAAGCCCTTCGTGGACATCGCCTTATCGATGAGCGTTGGTACCAACGGAATCTTGTGCGCGACATAGCCCAACAGCGGCAGCCAGCCCATGACGTAGTGCGCACCCGGGCGCAATTTGCCCTTGTAATGCTCGTGGAGGAACTCCGCCTTGTACGTCGCCATGTCGACGTTGACGGGACACTCGGAAACGCAGGCCTTGCAGGACAGACACAGGTCAAGGGCCTCCTCGACTTCCTTGGATTGGAATCCATCCTTGATGGATTCACCACGGAACATCTCGGAGAACAAGCGGGCACGGCCACGGGTTGAATGGATTTCATCGCCGGTGATCTGGAAGGACGGGCACATAGAGCCGGTCTCAGAGCGACAGGCGGACACGCCCACGCAGCGATTGATGGCGTTGACCATCGATCCCTTGTCGTGACTAAAAGCATGGACTGGGGTGAGCTCGAAGGTGCGCTGGCCGGGCGCCATGCGCAGGCCCTGATCCGTGGCATCCGCCCACACAAGCACGCCCGGATTAAAGAGCTTGTCAGGGTCGAAGATGAGCTTGAATTCCTCGAAGACGCGACGCATTTCCGTCGAGTACATACGGTCTAGGAGCGCAGAACGTGCGCGGCCATCGCCGTGCTCGCCCGACAGCGATCCACCGTGAGAAGACACGAGCTCCGCGGCGTCCTCCATGAACGCCTTGAACTGGCGCACACCTTCCTCGGTACCGAAGTCGAAAGAAATACGCACGTGCACGCAGCCCTCACCGAAGTGACCAAACGGAATGCCGCGCAGAGAGTATTTATCCATGAGAGCGTAGAGATCGCGTAGATATTCGGCGAGATTTTCCGGTGGCACGGCAGAGTCCTCCCAGTTCGGCCAAGCCTCACCGCCATCAGGTAGGCGCGTGACGATGCCCGCTGATGCCTCACGGATACGCCACAACCCGCGCATCTCCGCGTGTTCATGGACGATGACGTGGTCCACAGTCTCAACGGACGCCGCGACGTCTTCGGCCAGCGTCAACGCTTCCTCGAGAGTATCGCCACCGGTCTCGCAATAGAGCCAACCGCCAGCTTCGATGCCCTTACGGTTACCAGGCAGGTTTTCACCGGCATGCTCTTGGCCGACCTTGGAACGCAGCGCCCCGAGTAGGTCACCACCCATGCCCTCGATGGTCGCTACCCCCGGCAGGCGCAGCTTCGCGGCCGCAGCCGCTGCATCGAAGACTGTCTCAAAGGCAAGCACGGCCAAGGCCTTGACCTTAGGAACCGGGACAAGCTTGACGGTGAGCTTGGTGATGATGCCCGTGGTTCCTTCAGAACCGGCAAGCGCCTTCGCCACGTCAAATCCCTTGCGGTCCAGCAGGTAGTGCAGGCCGTAGCCAGAGACCTGGCGAGGGAAACGGCCGAGTTCCGCCTCGATGAGCTCAGCGTTGTCGGCTACGAGCGCACGCAGTTTGGTCTCCAGTTCCGGATCGGAGCAGCCACCTTCGCTGAAAGTCACCTCACGCCCGTCGGCCAGCATGATGGTGACATCAATGAGGTTCTCCGCCGCAGTACCAAAGGCCACGGAGTGGGAGCCACACGCGTTGTTCGCAACCATGCCGCCTACAGTGCAGCGTGAGTGAGTTGAAGGATCTGGTCCATACGTCAGGCCGAACGGCGCAGCAGCGTCACGCAGTGCGTCGCACACTACCCCCGGCTCGATGGTCGCTGTCCGTGCTTCCGGATCAATATCAAGGATGCGATTAAAGTAGCGAGAGGTGTCAATTATGAGTCCCTCGCCAATGGCATTGCCCGCCACCGAAGATCCGCCCCCACGGCCCACAACTTTCCATCCACGCTCGCGTGCAACCGAGATACCGTCGCGCACGTCATCAACGGTCTTAGGCTCGAGCACAGCCGCAGGAACGCGGCGGAAAATCGAGGCGTCCGAAGTGTACGCCGCGCGCGTGGTCATATCCATGCGCAACCCGGAACGCGCAATCTTCGCGTACACACTGGGTTCAAGGCGATCAAACTTGATGGTGCTAGTCATGGTCAGATGCTCCAAATCTTCACGAGGGCAACTCAACGCCGTATCTTGGGTAACATGTTACATGTTTCGTGGTTTCTGTAGGTAAAATTCTCCGAATGACCCCCTCTTCAAGCTCCCCCACTCCCCGAGTCACTGCGGCGCCCAACATGGCCACCCAGGTCATGAACCACGTTCGCGACTGCATTCACGACGGCACGATGTCGACCGGCAACTGGTACAGCGTGTATCAGCTCTCCGAGGAGTTAGGTATTTCCCGTTCCCCCGTGCGCGACGGCTTACTGCGTCTCGAAGAAGCTGGTCTCATCGAATTCGTCCGCAATCGTGGCTTCCGTATCGTCGAGTCTCAGCCTTCCGATGTCGCGGATATCTTCGACCTTCGATTAAGCATCGAGCCCAACGCCGCAGCTCGCGCTGCACGCGACCGCAGCGCGGACGAGCTCGCACACATGAAGGACATTATCGCGGCAATGAAGGCCAGCTGTACAGATGGCGACGAGAACGTTTTCTTCACGTGGGACCAAGAACTACACGACGCCATTTTGGCCGCCGGACATGCCCGCCGTGGCCGCGACATTCTATCGAAGCTGCGGACACATACGCGCCTGCTTTCGGATTCAACGGTGCGACGCTATCGGTCGCTCGAGCAAGTCCACTCCGAGCACCTCCCTATCATCGAGGCCATTGCCGTACGTGACAGCGAAGCAGCACACACAGCTATGACCGAGCACATCACCGCAACCGGCCGTCTGCTACTCGAGCAGGCGGTGAGCAAGAAGCATCCCGAATACTCAGAGGACGAATTATCGACCGCAATCGAAGAGATCTGGCAACAGCAAGTCGCACAGTTTTAAAGCAGGTCACACACTAGGACTGAGAGGGCAGTACATAAAGCGGGCGCCCGTGGATTGCTCCACGGGCGCCCG
>NZ_KV796394.1:0-284 GCF_001809185.1 Corynebacterium sp. HMSC072G08 | reverse complement strand
CACACCAAACCCAAAAACGGTTTGGGTGCAACACAACGCAATGAAAGAATGAAAAATTCCTGTTGCTCGCGTCCACTATGCAGTATCTGACACAACACCCGCCAGGTGAGTGCAACACACGTTGCATGCCTCGGATGTTTGTCGGTGGTTGATAGCGGCAGGGAAACGCCCGGTCCCATTCCGAACCCGGAAGCTAAGCCTGCCCGCGCTGATGGTACTGCACTCGGGAGGGTGTGGGAGAGTAAGTTACCGCCGACATAAAAACAACAAACAACAACTACATA
>NZ_KV796393.1:0-1462 GCF_001809185.1 Corynebacterium sp. HMSC072G08 | reverse complement strand
GGCTCTTCCGGTTTTAGAGTGCATTGATTAGTTCGCCGGGGGTTCGGGCGTGGCACAAGATATTGGGGTCCTTGGCTTTGTAGGAATAAGGGTGTCTAATCCATCCGTACAAACCAAGGACCTACTGTGCAGCCTAACGGAAATGTCATCGTCGATACCATCTGCCGCACCGCAGAACTAGGAGTTACTATCACCGGGGCCGCAGAACACGGCGATGTCACCGTCATCGAAGCCGAGCCCGTCGAGCCCATCAATGAATGCCCCACGTGCGGTCAGCCTGGAGTATTCCGCGACCACGTCATCCGCAGCCTGGTCGATCTGCCCATCGTCGGCCACCCAACACGCCTTCATGTGCGCCTTCCACGCTACCGGTGCACCAACAAGCGCTGCTTGCAGAAGATCTTCCGCGCGGGCCTTACCTGCGCGCCCGACAATTCAAAGACCACGGACAGGGTGACCCGCTGGATACTGCAACGACTCTGCCTAGATCGGATGAGCGTTGCCGCTGCAGCCAAGTCATTAGGCCTGGGGTGGGATACCACCAACGCCTTGGCCTTAGCCGCTGTCCAGGACTTGATCTACAACGACGAGCACTACCTCGACGGGGTCAAGGTCATCGGTGTTGATGAGCATCGCTGGTCGCACAACCGACGCACATGGCGCGACGGATACGTCACCGTCATCGTTGATATGACCGACCACCACGACAAGGATGGAAACGTCATCCGCCCCGCTCGGCTTCTTGACGTTGTCCCAGGCAGAAGCGCTGACGCGTTACGAACATGGCTGAATAATCACAGCGAGCAGTTCCGCGATCAGGTCAAGATCATCAGCATGGACGGCTTCCAAGGCTATGCCACCGCCGCTGGCGAAGTCATTCCCAACGCCACCCAAGTCATGGACCCGTTCCACGTTGTACGCCTGGCCGGTGACAAGCTCACCAAGTGCCGCGCCAGGCTCCAGTTAGAAACAACAGGCCGACGTGGCCGCAGCAAAGACCCGCTCTACCGCAACCGGAAAACTCTGTTGACCACCGAGGGCTTGCTCACCGACAAGCAGCGCGGGAGGCTTGAGGAACTGTTTGACTTCGACGACGACTACGCGCCGCTACAAGAGACCTGGACCTACTACCAACAAGTCATAAGCTGCTACAACAATCCCAACAAGCAAGCAGCCAAGAAAGCCATGAGCACGCTCATTGACACGCTTGTTGACATCAAAGACGCCGGGATCGCTGAGATCGCGCAGCTAGGCAGGACCATGAACAAACGCCGCAAGGACATCCTCGCCTACTTCGACCACGGAGTATCCAACGGACCTGTCGAAGCGATTAACGGTCGGTTGGAATTCCTACGCGGCATCGCCCTGGGATTCCGCAACCTCGACCACTACATATTGCGGTGCCTGATTCACGCCGCCAACATCCGACACAAAATCAATGCACTCTAAAACCGGAAGAGCC
>NZ_KV796392.1:0-2115 GCF_001809185.1 Corynebacterium sp. HMSC072G08 | reverse complement strand
GAATGATGACTTGATGCTTTCTACCCTAAAGGTATGCGCACGACGATAAACCTCCCGCCGAAACTCCTTGAAGAAACGAAGGTCCAAGCCAAAGCCAACAATGTCACTTTGAGCTCATACGTCGAAGAGGCGGTCCGCGCTGCCCTCAAGAAGGAAGCCCGCATCAGTACCGAAGACACCCCCCGTTAACCTGCCCTCCTTCGATTGCGGCGGACCGGCTCTAGTTGATCTCAGCAACAAAGAAGCTGTGTGGGCGGTACTCGATGATCATTCCTGATGTCAACATTCTCGTTTATGCCTTCCACTCCGCTGCACCGCAACATAAACCCGCTCAACAATGGCTAAGTAGTGCTCTAAATCGGCATGAAACAATTGGACTCCTGGATGTTGTGGCAACGGGCGTGCTGTCAAGGGGTGAATGCGCCACTTCGACCGGGAGGTAGTTGTGACGCGTTGGACTCCGAAGGATGTTAAGGATGCTGCTGTTGAGCGCGTGGTGGCAGGCGAGGCAGTTAGCCTGGTCGCGCGTGATGTGGGTGTAGGCCCCGAATCGGTTTACGGTTGGTTGAGGGTAAGAGGTGTCGAACCTCCAGGCAGGCGTGCGAGTCGTTTGCGTGATCCGTTTGTCCGTGAGGCTGTTGGGTTGGTGCGTGCAGGTATGTCGATCAGTCAAGCAGCACAGACTGTTGGAATATCGACTGGCTTGCTTCACAGCAGGTTAAAGAAAGCTGGTGTAATCGAAGTGCGGCCTAGACGCGCCCACTTGTCACCTGATGAACGTGCCCAGGCCGTGGAGCGAGTGCTTGCTGGTGAGAGCTGTCAGACAGTGGCTGATGCTATCGGTGTGCATCCTTCTACCGTGTATGGGTGGATAAGGAAGCAGCGGTATGCGAAGTTACGCCGGCAGCGACATCGTCGAACGCCTGATGAGGCGGTGGTGTCTTTGCCAGATACAGGCAAGAAGCTGGGTAAAGATTCTGTTATGCCAGCACCGATGAAAACTCAAGCCGTTGATGGATTTCCTAGCGGCGTATTCGACAAACACGCCTTAGTAGGGCGTGGTCGCAGGCTTACTGTTGAAGACCGTGTTGCTATTGAAGCGGGATGTCGTGTCGGTGATTCGGCACGAGCCATCGCGCAGAAAATAAATAGGCACCACAGTGTCGTCGCTCGTGAAATCACCCGTAATGGTTGGAAGATCGTCGATGAGGACGGCACAGAGCAGCTGCGGTATAACGCCCACAACGCTGCTGTTTCTACTGCTGGTCGGATGGTGCGGCCAAAACTACGCAAGCTCGATGAAAGCCCAACGCTTCGGGGTGTAGTAGTCGATTGCCTTGCCCGCAGGTGGTCACCTGGGCGCATTAGTGCATGGCTTGAGCATGCTTTCAGCGATGATGAAAGCATGCGTATTTCCCACGAAGCGATCTACAGTGCCTTATACATTCAAGGCAAAGGCAGCCTGCGAGCCGAGCTTGAAGAAGTCATGAAGACTAAAGACGTACTTATCCGCGGCGGCTCAACACGCAAGCGTCGTGCCCGAAACGCTGGCGTGTTAACCGGTCGCCCTTGGATCAAAGGTGCTGAGATCACCCACCGCAGCCCGGAAGCTGATGACAGGGCTATTCCCGGGCACTGGGAGGGCGACCTTGTTATTGGTAAAGGTGGCAAAAGCGCGCTGATTACCCTAGTAGAGCACACCAGCCGTTACACCCTGCTTGGACACCTTCCCGATGAGCACAGTTCACACACCGTGGTCGCAACCCTGCAGGACATGGTCAAAGACCTCAACACCGAGCAGCTAAAGACCATCACATGGGACCAAGGCGCAGAAATGGCTGTCACAGCACAAGTCCAGATTAAAGACGGCTGCCAGGTGTTTTTCTGTGAACCGCACTCACCGTGGCAGAGACCAACCAACGAGAACACCAACGGCGAGATCAGGCGCAGGTTCTACAAAAAGGGCACCGACTTTGCCACCGTCACACCCGAACATGTCGCGTGGGTGCAAAATGAGCTCAACGAAACACCCCGACAAATCCTCGGCGGCGCAACCCCACGTGAAATACTTAACGAACTATTCAAGCGTGGCGCATCCACCGCTTGATTCCGCCC
>NZ_KV796391.1:0-2506 GCF_001809185.1 Corynebacterium sp. HMSC072G08 | reverse complement strand
CTAATCAATGCACTCTAAAACCGGAAGAGCCACTTTTGCGCCAACAGATGCCGCCGGGGGATAGGCTCCACGCGATTATCGAGGACGGCGGCGATTCACCCAACGTCATCCCGCGACATGCCTCGCTCAACCTCTACGTGCGCTCGGGCGAGGTGGAAACCCTCCTCGATTTGTCCCGCCGCGTCGACGACATCATGCATGGTGCCGCACTCATGTCCGGCTGCGGCTACCGCGTCGAGTGGGACCTCAATCCCATGTCACTGCCGGTGCGCAACAACGAGGTCCTCGCACAGCGGTGGGCGCGCACGCAGTCCCTGCGCGGCCGTGTTGCCTTGCCTGCCGGCGTCGTTCCGGAGACCCTCGCTGCGTCCACGGATTTTGGCAACATCTCGCACCTTGTGCCCGGTATCCACCCCGTTATCAAGGTCTCGCCCGACGATGTCGTCCTGCATACCGAAGCCTTCCGCGAATGGTCTATCAGCGACAACGCCCGCACCGCCGCTGCCGATGCCGCCGTGGGGCTCGCCCAGACCGCCTTCGACGTTCTGGCAGACCCGGAGCTTCTCGATGCCGCCCGTGCCGAGTTTGCCGCCGCCGGTGGCGCCAAATCGGTGGAGCAATTGTTGAGTGGGGAGCATCAGATTTAGTTTCTGTATCTATTGTGCCGGGGTGTGGTTGCACCGCCCCGGCTTTCTTTGTTTTCAGTCACTGATGGAGGGGAACCCGTGCATTCTTCGTGGTTTAGCACCGAAGAAGTGGGGTATTCGGGGGTGTTTGAAAATTAGCAAACTTTAAACGTGTGACGTGTAACATGCTACGGTGACTCGTATCACTTAATTGGAGCACTATAAGGAGGCGCATATGGGCATCGCAGCCCTTGTGGTCTTTATCGCGGTGACGGTGATTATGAACACCGCCCTTAAGCGCGAGATTTCGGAGTCTCTGGTCGTAGCCCTCATTGCCACGGCATTGCTGGGCGGCACCCATGCCCCCGCGATGCTGGGCAAAGCAGTTTTTGGTGCGGCGCAATCAGAGGTCACGTTCGCAGGTATGGCTTTCGTGTTCATGGGCATTGTCGTGCAGTCGACGGGTCTCATCGACCGTCTCATTGAAATTTTGAACTCCATCTTCGGTCGGTTGCGTGGCGGCGCTGCGTACGTCTCGACACTGGGTTCTGCGATGATTGGCCTTATTGCTGGTTCAACCGCTGGAAACTCTGCAACGGTTGGCTCGGTGACTATCCCATGGATGAAGCGTGCTGGGTGGTCTTCGGAACGCGCCGCGACGCTCGTCGCTGGCAACTCCGGACTCGGCGTCGCGTTGCCGCCGAACTCTACGATGTTTATCATCCTGGCGCTGCCAGCAGCTACTGGTGCATCGGCTTCAAGCGTCTATGTCGCTCTAGCATGTGGTGGCGCCTACGCGGTCCTTTACCGTTTGGCGGTCGTGTTCTTGTGGACGCGTACCGATAAGATCGCGGCCACTCCGCGTGAAGACCTCAAGTCATTCGCGCAGGCGATGAAGGAAGGCTGGCGCTCGCCGTCTATCTTCTTGGGCATCATCATCCCCGTCATTCTCACGATCGGCCCGGTTGCCGGTTACCTCACGTCCCAATTGGGCAAGGAAGCTGTGAAGTCGATCTCGATCATCGTGTGGGTGCCGATTCTTATTACGCTCATCGCGCTTCTCGAAGGTGCGAAACATATCCGTAACAACAACGAGCATTTCCGTATTCAGCTTAAGCAGGACGCGCATCAGTTCGCCACGGTAGGAATTTCCCTCTTTGCTGCCTTGGCTGCAGCGAAGATTATGGAGGAACTCGGCGTCGGACCGCAGCTGTCTGGCCTACTTGACTCGATGAGTCTGCCGCGCTGGCTCATGCTTATTGTCGTCGGCGTCCTTGCAGTCCTCGTCGCCACGCCACTGTCTTCGACTGCAACTGCGGCGGCTATCGGTGCGCCAGCTATGGCGGCTCTTATAGCAGTGGGGCTCGACCCGACTGTTGCCATTGTCGCCATCCTGCTGTGTACCTCCACTGAGGGAGCCTCCCCGCCGGTTGGTGCACCCATTTATCTCTCGGCAGCTATGGCGGATGCTAATCCGCCGAAGATGTTCGTGCCGCTCATTGTTTATTTTGTGTTGCCGATGATCGCGTTGTCCTGGCTCATCGGAATGGGTTGGTTGCCCATCTACGTCGCTCAGTAAGAAAGGGAAACCAAAAATGAAAATGGTCTTTAGCGCATTTCAAGTGCTGTTCTTCGTATTCATGGCGCTGTTTCTTATCGGCGGCGTGTGCAT
Source organism: Corynebacterium sp. HMSC072G08 (assembly GCF_001809185.1). Taxonomy (NCBI): domain Bacteria; kingdom Bacillati; phylum Actinomycetota; class Actinomycetes; order Mycobacteriales; family Corynebacteriaceae; genus Corynebacterium; species Corynebacterium sp. HMSC072G08. Next base: position 208 of record NZ_KV796391.1, on the reverse strand, counting down.
CATTCTCACCCAGACCTTCGGCATCGTCATTGGTAGTGGCGACGTGGTTTCCGGAGTGGAGAATTGGCTTGCTCCGGTTACCTACAGCTGTGCCACACTCTGTGCTGTCTGCGCGTTCGTGCTGACTTATCGCCCGAAGCCGCAGAGCACCAAGCACTAGGTCCTTAACGCTGGAAGCGGGCGCCCGTGGAGCAATCCACGGGCGCCC
>NZ_KV796390.1:0-34096 GCF_001809185.1 Corynebacterium sp. HMSC072G08 | reverse complement strand
AAAAGTCCGAAGCCAAGGAAGAACCCAAGGCTCAAGAAAAGACCGAGGAGAAGAAGCCGGAGCCGAAGGAAGAGAAAAAGGAAGCTCCGAAGTCCGAGCCGGCTGCCGCTTCCACCTCCACCAAGGTCAACAACGGCGACAACCTCCCGTACGTCACCCCGCTCGTCCGCAAGCTCGCTGACAAGCATGGCGTGGACCTCAACACCGTCACCGGCACCGGCGTCGGCGGTCGCATCCGCAAGCAGGATGTCCTGGCCGCGGCTGGCGAGGGCGACGCACCGGCAGCACAGGCACAGTCTGGTTCCGCTGACCCACGCGCACGCTGGTCCACCAAGTCCGTGGATCCGGCCAAGCAGGAGCTCATCGGCACCACGCAGAAGGTCAACCGCATCCGCGAGATCACCGCTGCGAAGATGGTCGAGGCGCTGCAGATTTCCGCACAGCTCACCCACGTCCAGGAGGTCGACATGACCGCCGTGTGGGACTTGCGCAAGAAGTCCAAGCAGGCCTTCATCGACAAGTACTCCGCGAACCTGTCCTTCCTGCCGTTCATCGTCAAGGCTACGGTCGAGGCTCTGGTCTCCCACCCGAACGTCAACGCGTCCTACGACTCGAAGACGAAGGAAATGACCTACCACGCGGACGTCAACGTCGCTATCGCCGTCGACACCCCGCGCGGTCTGCTCACCCCGGTTATCCACAAGGCACAGGACCTCACCCTGCCGGAGATCGCGCAGCAGATTGCGGAGCTCGCTGACAAGGCACGCAACAACAAGCTCAAGCCGAACGACCTCACCGGTGCTACCTTCACCGTGACGAACATCGGCTCTGAGGGCGCGCTGCTCGACACCCCGATCCTCGTGCCGCCGCAGGCTGGCATCCTGGGCACCGCCGCTATCACCAAGCGCGCGGTCGTCGTCAACGAGAACGGCCAGGACGCCATCGCCATCCGCCAGATGTGCTACCTGCCGTTCACGTACGACCACCAGGTCGTCGACGGTGCCGATGCTGGTCGCTTCGTGACCACCATCAAGGACCGTCTGGAAACCGCAGACTTCGAGGCTGACCTCAACCTCTAAGGACCGCTTCCCTCCTGCACCCCGCTGCGCACTTGCGTCGCGGGGTGCGGGCGTTTTGCGGATATAGCTCAGCGCGCCACATCCATTCAGCACATATAAGGCATGCCGGCCCGCTGCCGCATGGCCGCTATATGTGCTGGAGGGATTTTTCGCGCACAATCTCCGGGCCACAACGCCCCGCATTGAGTGATTCAGGACACTAGACTGTGTCGGTATGAAGAATGAGGTGTGGGTCCGCGTCGTCCTGGGCATGTTCGTCGTCGCGTTTGGCGCAAACCTTTTTGCGCCAATGGTGCTCACCTACCGCCAGCACACGGCGCTCACGGAAACCCACACGACGTTCCTCTATGGCGTCTACGCCGTGGGGCTCATCGGCGCGCTCTTTATCGGTGGACCGGTCTCGGACGTGCGGGGGCGCCGCGCGGTGCTGCGCCCTGCGCTCCTCGCGACGGCGCTTGGCTCGCTCATTCTCCTCACCGGCCTCCATGGCTCGTTCCTAGCGCTGCTCGCGGGCAGGCTCATCATCGGCGTGGCGGTGGGGCTCGTCATGTCCGCGGGCGCCTCGTGGGTCAAGGAGCTTTCCGCCACCGTCGCCATTGGAGCTAAGCGTTCCTCGTTGGCGCTCACACTCGGATTCGCGCTCGCGCCAGCATTGGCGGGACTGCTCGCACAATTCACGACGTGGCCCACGCTGGCGCCCTATGTCCCCCACCTCGTACTCGCACTGCTCATACTGCCGCTCGCGTGGACCGCACCGGAAGGCCCGCGCCCACAGGCAAGCAAGGCACACCCGCCGCTCAGCCTGCTCACCCGGGAGTTCGTGCCTGTCGCCGTCTTCGCGCCGTGGGTATTCGGCGTGGTCACCACGTCCTTCGCGTACTTGCCGGGACTGGTCATGGGGCACCTCGCCCACCCCATCGCGGCAGCCGGGCTGCTCGCCATGCTCACCATGGGCACGGGCGCGGTGGTGCAGCGCTGGGCGTTGGGCTTGGGGGCATCGGCAGGCTTGGGGCTCGCGGCAGTGGGGATGGTGGTCGGCGCGGTCATCGCGGCGAACCGGGACCATGCATGGGTCGTCTGGTTGCTGCCGGTGGCGAGCTTGGTGCTCGGCGCAGCCTACGGAATCCTCATGGTCGTAGGGCTCGCGAAGACCCAAGAGGTCGCCCCGGCGGCGGAGCTGGGCGCGGCGACGGGGGTGTATTACGCACTCACCTATCTGGGCTTCTTTGCCCCCTTTCTGCTCTCGCTTCTGGCGCCGCGCGTGGGCCATGCCACCAGTTTTGTGGTGGGCACGGCGGTGGCGCTCGCAACACTCGCGCTCGTGTGGGTGAGCAGTAGGGGTAAAGCCGCGAAATAGTGGCGTACTTCGCAATATACTGAGTGCGTCTTTACAGGCCTCCACACCCCAAAGGAGTCATATATTCATGGAATTCATCTCCCGTCACCTCGGGCCAGATGCCAAGGAGCAGGCCACCATGCTTGCTCAGGTGGGATACGACAGCGTTGAAGCGCTTGTTGACGCTGCCCTTCCCGCCGCGATCCGCGCCGCTGGCGGCCCCCAGCTGCCGGAGCCCCTGTCTGAAGACGAGGCGCAGGCGAAGCTGCGCGAATACGCCTCGCACAATACGGTTCTGAAGTCCTTCTACGGCCAGGGCTTTTCTGACACGCTCACTCCGGCGGTCATTCGCCGCGGGCTGCTCGAAGATGCTGGCTGGTACACCGCGTACACGCCGTATCAGCCGGAGATTTCCCAGGGCCGCCTCGAGGCGCTGCTCAACTTCCAGACGCTCATCGAGGAAATCACGGGACTGTCCATCGCGAATGCGTCGCTGCTCGACGAAGCCACCGCGGTCGCCGAGGCCGTGGGCCTTATGTCGCGCGCTGTGAAGAAGGGCCGCCGCGTGGTCCTCGACGCCCGTATGCACCCGCAGGTGCTCGCCGTGGCCGCCGAGCGTGCCCGCGCCATCGAGCTCGAGGTCGAGATCGTGGACCTGCGTGAGGGCTTGGTCGGCGAGGACATCGTGGGCGTCGTCCTCGCCTACACCGGCACCGAGGGCGACATCCTCGACCCGCGCGCCATCATCGAGGAGGCACACACCCGCGGCGCCCTGGCGACCGTCGACGCGGATCCGCTCTCCTTGCTTTTGCTGGAGGGCCCCGGTTCCTTCGGCGCGGACATCGCGGTGGGCTCCACCCAGCGCTTCGGCGTGCCGATGTTCTTCGGCGGCCCGCACGCCGCCTACATGGCTGTCACCGACAAGCTCAAGCGTCAGCTGCCGGGCCGCCTCGTGGGCGTGTCCGTGGACGCGGACGGCCAGCCGGCGTACCGCCTCGCGCTGCAGACCCGAGAGCAGCACATCCGCCGCGAGCGCGCGACCTCCAACATCTGTACGGCGCAGGCGCTGCTCGCCAACGTGGCGTCCATGTACGCCGTCTACCATGGCCCGGTGGGCCTGCGTGCCATCGCGACGCGCATCCACGACCTCGCGGACTCCTTTGCAACCTCGCTGGTCAAGGCTGGCAAGGAAATCGTCTCCGCGCAGTTCTTCGACACCGTCACCGTCACGGGCGTCGATGCCGCCGCCATCAAGTCCGCCTTGCAGGAGCAGGGTTACCTCGTGCGCGCCATCGGCGCGGACAAGGTGTCCGTCTCCTTCGGTGAGTCCGCCACCGCGGCCGACGTGGAGACGCTCGCCGCCGCGTTCCGCGTTGACGAGGTAGCCCCGGCGCAGGGTTCGCGCCTGCCCGAGGCGCTCAAGCGCGTTACCCCGGCGCTCACCCACCCGATCTTCAGCTCCATCCACTCCGAGACCCAGATGCTGCGCTACCTGCGCGAGCTCGCGGACAAGGACCTGGCGCTCGACCGCACGATGATCCCGCTGGGCTCGTGCACGATGAAGCTCAACCCCACCGCCGCCATGGAGCCGATTTCCTGGCCGGAGTTCGCGGGCATCCACCCGTACGCCCCCGCGGAGACGACGAAGGGCTGGCATCAGCTCATCCACGAGCTCGAGGATTGGCTGGCTGAGATCACCGGCTACGCCAAGGTCTCGCTGCAGCCCAACGCGGGTTCCCAAGGCGAGCTCGCCGGCCTGCTCGCCATCCGCCGCTACCACGTCGCCAACGGCGATCACGGCCGCGACGTTATCCTCATCCCGTCCTCGGCGCACGGTACGAACGCAGCCTCGGCAACGCTGGCCAACCTGCGCGTCGTCGTGGTCAAGACCGCGGACGACGGCGCCATCGACCTCGCCGATCTCGACGCAAAGATCGAGCAGCACGGCGAGCACATCGCTGGCATCATGATCACCTACCCGTCCACCCACGGCGTCTTCGACCCGGAGGTCCGCGACGTGTGCGACAAGGTGCACGCGGCCGGCGGACAGGTCTACATCGACGGCGCGAACCTCAACGCGCTCGCCGGCTGGGCCAAGCCGGGCGAGTTCGGCGGCGACGTCAGCCACCTGAACCTGCACAAGACGTTCACCATCCCCCACGGTGGCGGCGGCCCGGGCGTCGGTCCGGTCGCGGTCGCGGAACACCTCGTGCCGTTCCTGCCGACCAACGCCAACGACCCGGCCATCGACCCGACCGTGCCCACCGAGGTCGGCCACGGCGTGCCGCTGATCTCCACCGAGTTCGGTTCCGCCGGCGTCCTGCCAATTTCCTGGTCGTACCTCGCCATGATCGGCGCGAAGGGTCTCGAGCAGGCCTCCGCGCACGCCATCCTGGGCGCGAACTACCTGGCCTCGCGCCTCCACGACGCGTTCCCCATCCTCTACACGGGCAACGCGGGCCTCGTTGCCCACGAGTGCATTCTCGACCTGCGTGACTTGACCTCTGCCTCCGGCGTCACCGCCGCAGACGTCGCCAAGCGCCTCGTCGACTTCGGCTTCCACGCCCCGACGCTGGCCTTCCCGGTTGCGGGCACGCTCATGGTGGAGCCCACCGAGTCCGAGAACCAGGGCGAGCTCGACCGCTTCATCGAGGCGATGCTCACCATCCGCGCGGAGATCCAGGAGATCATCGACGGCACGATCGCCTATGAGGACTCCGTCATCCACAACGCGCCGTTTACCGCTGCGACGGTCACCGCCGACGAGTGGGAGTTTAAGTTCAGCCGCGCCCAGGCCGCCTACCCGGTGTCCAGCCTGCGCCGCACGAAGTACTTCCCGCCGGTGCGCCGCATCGACGAGGCCTACGGCGACCGCAACCTCGTGTGCGCCTGCCCGCCGCCCGAGGCCTTCGACGTGTCGGCTGGCGCCGACACGAACACCGACGAGAAGTAAGAGAGGAAACCATGTCTGAACTGCTGCACTCCCCGCTCCACGCCGAGCACGAGAAGCTCGGCGCGTCCTTTACCGCGTTTGGCCCGTGGAACATGCCGCTCAAGTACGGCAGCGAGCTCGAGGAGCACCGCGCCGTCCGCGAAGCCGCCGGCCTCTTTGACCTCTCCCACATGGGCGAAATCTGGGTCAACGGCGACCGCGCCGCGGAGTTCCTCTCCTACGCGTTTATCTCGGACTTCACCACGCTCCCTGTGGGCAAGGCGAAGTACTCGATGATCGTCGCCGAAGACGGCGGCATCCTCGACGACCTCATCACCTACCGCCTGGGCGAGACGAAGTTCCTCGTCGTTCCCAACGCGTCGAACGTCGACGTCGTCTGGGAGGCTCTCAACGAGCGCGCAGACGGCTTTGACGTGGACCTCAAGTCGGAGTCCCGCGACGTCGCCATGATCGCCATCCAGGGCCCCAAGGCCGCGGAGATCCTCATCCCGCTCGTCGAGGACAACAAGCAGGAGGCCGTCTACGAGTTGCCGTATTACGCGGCGATGACCGGTAAGGTCGCCCGCATTTACGCCTTTATCTGCCGCACCGGCTACACCGGCGAGGACGGCTTCGAGCTCATCGTCTACAATTCGGACGCCCCGGCGCTGTGGAACGAGCTGCTCAAGGCCGGCGAGGAATACGGCATCAAGCCCTGCGGCCTCGCCGCCCGCGATTCGCTGCGATTGGAGGCCGGCATGCCGCTCTACGGCAACGAGCTCTCCCGCGACATCACGCCGGTCGAGGCGGGCATGGCCCGCGCCTTCGCCAAGAAGGAAGGCGACTTCGTTGCCGCCGATGCCCTGCGCGCCCGCGCCGCCGAAGGCCCACAGCAGGTCATCACGGCGCTCGACTCCGAGCAGCGCCGCGCCGCCCGCCACGGCGCCGAGGTCTTCGTTGGTGAGACCAAGGTCGGCACCGTCACCTCCGGCCAGCCGTCGCCCACGCTCGGCCACCCCGTCGCCCTGGCACTCATCGACACCGCCGCGAGCCTGAACCCCGGCGACGCCGTCGAGGTCGATATCCGCGGCAAGCGCTACCCCTTCGCCGTCACGCAGACGCCGTTCTACAAGCGTGCGGACTAACACCAGCGCGACGCACACGGCCGTTAGACTTAAACTGAACCTCTAGAAAGGAACCCACATGTCGAATCTGCCCGAGAATTTCTCCTACTCCGAAGACCACGAGTGGATCGCTGCCCCCGCCGCTGAGGTCGTGGGCAAGACCCTGCGCGTTGGCATCACCTCCGTCGCCGCTGACCGCCTCGGCGAGGTTGTCTTCGCCGAGCTGCCCGCCGTCGGCGACACCGTCACCGCCGGCGAGACCTGCGGCGAGGTCGAGTCCACCAAGTCCGTCTCTGACCTCTACTCCCCCGTCACCGGCACCGTGACCGCCGTCAACGAGGGCATCCACGACGCCTACGAGCTGGTCAACAACGACCCGTTCGGCGAAGGCTGGCTCTTCGAGGTCGAGGTCTCCGAGGCCGGCGAGCTCATGGACGCCGCCGCCTACGCCGCAGCCAACGGCGTGGAGTAAGCCCACCCTCCCAAGGGGGCATCGGAAAGCTTTCCGATGCCCCCTTTTGCGCGCCCAGGGCGGGCGCGACTAGAACTTGTTCTATGACTGCACCGCGCGACCCGTTCTTCCCTGCCGACCGCTCCATCCGCGCCTCCGGCGCGCCTCTGGAGATCCGCCACTTGGGTCGGATGGATTACCAGGAGGCCTGGGACTACCAAGCAGCACTCGCGAAGCAGCGCGCGGCCGAGGAGGTGAGCGACGTCATCCTCGTCGTCGAGCACCCCAATATCTATACGGCGGGCAAGCGCACGCTCGAGTCGGACATGCCGGACAACGGCCTGCCCGTCATCACCGTCGACCGAGGCGGGCGCATCACGTGGCACGGCGAGGGCCAGCTCGTGGTCTACCCCATTATTAAGCTCGCCGAGCCCGTCGACGTCGTGGACTATGTCCGCCGCCTCGAAGAAGCCATCATTCAGGCCGTGCGCGAGCTGGGGGTGACCACCGCCGGCCGCGTAGACGGGCGCTCCGGCGTCTGGGTCCCCCACACGACCGTGGCCGCGGACCCGGCGGCACCGAAGCGCGACCGCAAGCTCGGCGCGCTGGGCATCCGCATTACGCGCGGCGTGACCATGCACGGACTCGCCTTGAACTGCAATAACACGCTCGAGTACTACGGTCACATCGTGGCGTGCGGCATCGACGACGCTGACGTCACGACACTCTCCCTGGAGCTGGGCCGCGGCGTCACGCTGGAGGAGGCCGAGGTGCCGCTGTTGCGCGCGCTCGACGACGCGCTCGCGGGCCGGCTCATCGTCGCAGACCACACCTTTGCCTCCGCGCCGGACCCCGGCAAGCAGGCCGCCGAGGCGCGCCGCAAGGCTCGCGCAGCGCACGAATAAAAGAGGAATAGCCCCCTTGACCGCGTCGTTGCGATGGGGGAACCCACGGCCCCGCGGGCTTTAGAGAACATCGACTTTCAGCGTAGGGTGTAGACCGTGAGTGTTAAGCATGAAGGACGCAGGCTGCTGCGCATCGAGGCCAAGAATTCCGAGACCCCGATTGAGCAGAAGCCGCGCTGGATCCGTAACCAAGTCCGAACCGGTCCTGGCTATGAGGACATCAAAAACAAGGTGAAGGGCGCCTCCCTGCACACCGTGTGCCAGGAAGCCGGCTGCCCCAATATCCACGAGTGCTGGGAATCCCGCGAGGCCACGTTCCTCATCGGCGGCGACTCCTGTACGCGCCGTTGCGATTTCTGCGACATCAAGTCCGGCAAGCCCGAGCCGCTCGACCGCGAGGAGCCGCTGCGCGTGGCCGAAGAAGTTCGCAACATGCAGCTGAACTACTCCACCATCACCGGCGTCACCCGCGACGACCTGCCCGACGAGGGCGCCTGGCTCTACGCCGAGGTCGTGCGCAAAATCCACGAGCTCAACCCGAACACCGGCGTGGAGAATCTCACCCCGGACTTCTCCGGCAAGCCGGACCTGCTCGAAGAAGTCTTCTCCGCACAGCCGGAGGTCTTCGCCCACAACGTAGAGACCGTCCCGCGCATCTTCAAGCGCATCCGCCCGGCCTTCCGTTACGAGCGTTCCCTCGACGTCATCCGTCAGGCCCGCGACTTCGGCCTCATCACGAAGTCCAACCTCATCCTCGGCATGGGCGAGACGCCCGAGGAAATTCAGGAAGCCCTGCGCGACCTGCACTCCGCCGGCTGCGACATCATCACGATTACGCAGTACCTGCGCCCTGGCCCGCGCTACCACCCCATCGAGCGCTGGGTGCGCCCGGAGGAGTTCGTCGAGCACGCCGAGTATGCCAAGGAGCTCGGCTTCGGCGGCGTTATGTCCGGCCCGCTCGTGCGTTCTTCCTACCGCGCTGGCCGTCTCTACGTCCAGGCGATGGAGGCCCGCGGCCGCGAGCTGCCGCCCCACCTCGCGCATCTCGCCGAGACCTCCGAGGGCGCTACCGCCCAGGAAGCCTCCACTCTGCTCGAGAAGTACGGCCCGTCCGTCGAGACGCCCGTGACGACCCGCATGGTGAAAACCCCGGCCAAGCCCGAGACGGTCTCCGCGACCATCCGCTAATCGCTTGTCCCTAGCGCCGCCTTCCGCCAATTGTGGCGAAGGGCGGCGTTATTTCGCGTTTTTGACATACAACCATTTAAAGTAGGAGCCATGGCTAAAGGTGATGACAAGGCGGCACTGCGCGCCGCCAAAAAGGAAGAGCGCGCCAACAAGCGTGCCCAGCGCAAGCAGACCCGCCAGCAAATGTGGCAGGTCTTCCAGATGCAGCGCAAGCAGGACAAGGCGCTCGTGCCCATCATGCTCGCGTCCATCCTGGGCGTCGCGCTGGTCTTCTTCCTCATCGGCATGCTCTGGGGTGGCGAGTGGTTCATGCTCATCCTGGGCTTGGGCGTCGGCTTCGTGCTCGCCATGTGGCTATTTACCCGCCGCGTCGAGCGCGACATGTACCGCAAGGTCGAGGACCAGCCCGGCGTCGCGGGCTGGGCACTCGAGCAGCAGCTGAAGAACTCCGTGGGTCTCGTGTGGTCCGTCAAGCCGGGCATCGCTGCTACACGCCAGCAGGACCTTATCCACCGCGTCATCGGTAACCCGGGTGTCATCCTCGTCGCTGAGGGAAACAAGAACCGCCTCAAGCCGTCCATGGCGCAGCTGAAGAAGCGCATTGACAAGATGGCCGCCGGCGTTCCTATCTACGAGGTCTACGTGGGGTCCGGCGAGGACGAGGTCCCCGTGTCCAAGCTGCGCAACCACATCATCCGCCTGCCGCGTAACTTCAATAAGAACGAGACGCAGACCAATATCCGCCGCATCGAGGCCATGGACGCCATGCCAGGCGCCCAACCGGGCCTGCCCAAGGGGCCTATGCCCCACCAGGCGCAGAACATGGCCGGCATGAACCGCCGCATGCGCCGCGCCGCTGAGCGCAAGCACAAGTAGCCTTTTGGCCCGACGTGAGAATCCGCAATTTTTATTGCGGATTTTCTCGTTTTCCTACGCCTAGAATTAATGACTTTTCGCGTTACACCGGGGCGGCGAGAGCGCACACCGTGACACGTGAGCGTTCTTGAGGAGGAACAGAGAGGTGGGGACCGGACTGTTGCTTTCCAACAAGCAATGACACGTTCACCCCTTGTCGCTGCGATGGAAATCGCGGCGACAAGGGGTTGAACGTTTTTCGTGTTTATTACGGCCTAGGACGGCCGTCAAAGATATCGCTGCGCACGCCGTTCTCGCCAACAAAGTCGAAGGCCAGGGCCAGCGCGCTGTCGCGGTAGTTGATGAACTCCCCGCGCGCCTTCAGTGCTTGGATGTCGGCGAAGCTCGCCCATGCGACCTCGGCGACCTCCGCGTTAGGCACGGCCAGTGTGCGCTCGTCGATATCCGCGCGCACCACATAAAAGTCATCGAAGCCGTACGCAAAGTTAAACGTGAACGCCGGACGGGTGAACTCCAGCTCCAGGCCGAGTTCCTCGCGCACCTCCCGCGCGATGCCTTGTGCGCTCGTCTCCCCCGCGATAACGGAACCGCCCACCGAGACATCCCACATGCCCGGCCACGTGGATTTCGTGTCGACGCGCCGCTGGATGAGCATGCGGCCGCGCACGTCAAAGAGACATAGGTGGACGACCTGGTGTAGCTGGCCATCGGGCAAGCCCAGCTGGCGTTCCACCCGCACGCCCGTGTGCTGCCGGTCGTTGTCCACGATGTCCCACAGTTCTGTCATCGCTTATCCCTAGGCGTAGATAACCACGGTGCCGGTCGCGCGGTCGTGCATGCCGCGGCCGTCCATGTCCACGAGGGCCGCGGGGAAGATGAAGGCGGTAAGCAGCGTGCGCACGGCGGCGCGCCAGAAGCCGACGCGCTCGCCGGGGGCATCAAGACGAGCAACGCCCATGCCGCGCAACGCCATGCCGGGCGTGCGGGCGAAAAGCCACCCGCCGAGAATGCCTAGCACGATCCACAACACGTACGTGAGCAACGCCACGCCGCCAAAGAGAGGGACGAAGTAGCCCACGATCGCCGCCGCGGCGTAGCACAGCAGCCAATCGATAAGGACCGCACCCGCGCGGCGGGACACGGGCGCCAGGGCACCCGCACCGCGCTCCGGGAGACCGAGCTTCTCCCCCGGCCACCGGCCAGGGGTCTCATAATCATTCTCGCCGGGGATGCTGGGGCCATCGAGCCACGTCTTCTTCTCAGCCATGATGTCTAAGATACGCAGGCCCACGGTGGGCGCCAAAGCGGCGCGCCAATCCCCCAAACCGGGTGAGTGTTGAAAGCGTCCCATCCGGTAGGATTAGGCCCGTCACTACCCGCAATTGCATAATATTGAAGCCAGCCCTGTTAAGCGACCGAAATTAGAGGAGACACCATGGCTTTCGAGTCGATCCATGACGTTGTGAAGTTTATCGAGGACGAAGACGTCAAGTTCGTCGACATTCGATTCACCGACGTTCCGGGCACCGAACACCACTTCAGCATCCCCGCGTCCGAATTCACCGAGGAAGCCGCCGCAGAAGGCCTTGCCTTCGATGGTTCTTCCATCCGCGGATTCACCTCCATCGACGAGTCTGACATGACGCTCATGCCCGACCCGGCCACCGCCGTGCTCGATACGTTCCGCTCTGCGAAGACCCTCAACATCAAGTTCTTCGTCCACGATCCGTTCACCCACGAGCCGTTCTCCCGCGACCCGCGCAATGTCGCGCGCAAGGCTGAGGAGTACCTCACCTCCACCGGCATCGCAGACACCTGCTTCTTCGGTGCCGAGGCCGAGTTCTACCTCTTCGACTCCGTCCGCTACACGGCCGACGTCAACCACGCCTTCTACGAGGTCGACACGGACGAGGGTTGGTGGAACCGCGGTGCGGACACCAACTTCGACGGCACGCCGAACATCGGCTACAAGACGCGCATGAAGGGCGGCTATTTCCCGACGGCGCCCTACGACAAGCACGTCGAGGTCCGCGACGCCATGGTGGAGAACCTGCAGGAGGCCGGCTTCGCGCTCGAGCGCTTCCACCACGAGGTGGGCGGCGGCCAGAACGAGATCAACTATCGCTTCAACTCCCTGCTCCACGCGGCGGACGATATCCAGACCTTCAAGTACATCATCAAGAACACCGCGGCTGAGTTCGGCAAGACCGCCACCTTCATGCCCAAACCGCTCGCTGGCGACAACGGCTCCGGCATGCACGCCCACATGTCCCTGTGGAAGGACGGCTCCCCGCTGTTCTATGACGAGGCTGGTTACGGCGGACTGTCCGACCTGGCCCGCTACTACATCGGCGGCATCCTCCACCACGCCGGTGCCGTCCTCGCCTTCACCAACCCGACGCTCAACTCCTACCACCGTCTGGTGCCGGGCTTCGAGGCCCCCATCAACCTCGTCTACTCCCAGCGCAACCGCTCCGCCGCGGTCCGCATCCCGATCACCGGCTCCAACCCGAAGGCCAAGCGCATCGAGTTCCGCGCTCCGGACCCGTCCGGCAACCCGTACTTCGGCTTCGCTGCCATGATGATGGCTGGCCTGGACGGCATCAAGAACCGCATCGAGCCGCACGCTCCGGTCGACAAGGACCTCTACGAGCTGCCGCCGGCAGAGGCCGCATCCATCCCGCAGGCCCCGACCTCCCTCGAGGCCTCCCTTGAGGCTCTGCGCAACGACTCGGACTTCCTCACCGAAGGCGACGTCTTCACCGAAGACCTCATCGACACCTACATCCAGTACAAGTACGACAACGAAATCACCCCGAACCGCATGCGCCCCACCCCGCAAGAGTTCGAGATGTACTTCGACTGCTAAACGCCGCGGGACTTTTACGGTTCTAGCCTGCTGAGATTTGCGAATCTCTAACAAATAGCCCGGCCCCGTGGACTTTCACCGCAAGAGTGTCCATGGGGCCGGATTTTTGTCTATCCACGGACCATTTTCCGTAGTATTCGCCGCCAGCATGACCTGAACATCACGCCAACTCACGGCTGTTAGACCACGGACCCCAAACAGAGTCTCGTGGCCTCCTATGCAGCCTCTTCGGCGGGCGGCGCGTTGCCCCACGCCAGCCCAATGACATGATCATCAAAGCGCCTCTTGCGAGGACGCCCTCCGCGCGGAGGCGTCGGAGCAAGTTCGGCGTCGCTTCCGCGTTTGAGGTAGCCAATGACTCGAAGCGCGTTCGACGCGGCGACAAGAACGGTGAGAAGCATGGCGAAGCCATCAAAGCCGCGCATGCCGCGCTTCGCTCGATCTCCAAGCCCAAGCGAGACATCGTGCTTGGCACTAGCGTTTCGGGCTTCGATGGCAGCACGGCCGCGCTTATAGGTGTCATGCCATTCCTGCGTATAGACGGCCGGCCCCTGGTGAAGGTGCTTGTTGATGTTGTCCACGCCGCCTTTGTCAAGATAGAGCGGAACGGTGACAGACTTACCAGAACAGACTTTGCCCCGCTGAGGGCCCGCCGGAACCTGTTTTACGGACAACGGCAAAGGTGCCCGACCACCAAGGGTTCGTCTTGCCGCCGCCTTCTTTGCCTTTGGGTCGTTCTTGCGAGCTGGACAGGACACCTTGCCCTCTAGAGCCGGGCATGCAAAGCGGATGGAACCGTCGTCGTTAATCTGCTTGGTTCGCATACGCAGAGTTTCACGTTGGGAAACGAGACGCTCGAATTGTTCCGCATTGATGTCGCCCGCGTCCAAAGCTGCACGCGGATCCAGAAGCCGTGGCATTGCCTTGATAGCCGGGCAATATGCTTGCCCATCGACAAATCCACACCTTCAACGAAGCATGCGCAGAGGAAACCTGCGGCCACTCTTCAAGAAAGCTCGCCAGTGCCGCCCCGCGATCAATTCAATGTGAAGCACGAAAGTCCAAACAAAAACGAAAGCTTTAGCCACATGAACACCACTTGTGATTTATATCATCGTCATGTTCAATGGCCAGCGAAAACTATCGACTTATCCACAGGGTCGAAAAAAAATTTGTGCAATTCGTCCTGGAAATTCGCTAAAGATTTCGACCAAAATCGCACTACTCTAAGCTACCTCCCCCGCACCTGTCCGTGCACGACCCCTTATCCACAGGCAATCTACAAGCACATTCACTGGTTTATCCACAGATCACGGATGTGAATTTCAGCCATGTAACTATATCGACTGCGTGTGCTAAGTTCAGTACTAGCGAGCAAAGCCCCTACAACCGCAAGGGCGGCGCGGGGGCTTCACACGGAGATAATTTGCCGATTGTCTCTTCGTGTGACAGTACCAGCGCTCCTTTCCGCTCGCGTCACTCGGCACGCCGATTTCAGGTGTGCAGAAAGGTTGGATACCGCATGGGAGCCAATAATTACAACGTATCTCCTGACGGAGACAAGTGGAAGTTCCAGCGTGAGGGCTCAAGCAAGCCCATCAAGAGGTTTGACACCCAGAAGGACGCCATCGACTTTGGGCGTCCCATTGCCCGAAACCAGAAGGCCGAGTTCACCATCCGTGGACGTGGGGGCCAAATCCGCGCCCGCGATAGCTACGGCAGTGGGGACAATTTTCCTCCCCGTGGCTAAAAATTCAGCCAGGCACCCATAAATAATTCAGTTCTCGAAGCCGTGAAACGGAAGGAAGACTTCCATGGCAAACTTCAAGTTCGAGCTGTCCAAGAATTTTGGTCGGCCCACAACTTCCGCAGCGAACGCTGCAAACCGCAACATCAAACGGATCGCTGAATCCGACAAGTCCCTTGACGCAAAAGCACAGGAAATCGCGAACGAGTTTAACCGCGCCTACAAAGGGACGGGACTCGACAATTTCGGAACCGCCATAAAACCAAAGATCAAGGAATTGCTTAGGGACGGAATCATCCCCACGGTAAGCGCTGTACAGCCCCCAAGGTAATTCCCAACTAACCGGCCCGACCGCCGCACCGCCATATCAATTGAGGCAGCGTCGCCCCATTAATGAGAGAGTAGTCGGGAAAGTATGGTGTAGTTTCACGGGAATAGGACTCTACGCCCCTTCGAAAAGTGGTGGTCAAAGAGAAACGCAAACGTCCCGCCGCACCTCTCACCCCCGCCGGGCCCCGTTCGCTCAGGGCTCCGCGTGGGTTTCGCGTACGCACTAGTGCCTGCGCCCCTAGGGTGAACCTACGAGCTCTCCACGCAACACCGCCCGCAACGCTGCCGAATCCGCGCGCAGCAATCTCAGGCGCTCAACCGGATGACGAGCGTCGGCTTCGTCGTCCTCGGCGCCGTCTTCGTCCTCATCGGCTGGCTCGCCTTCCGCATCTCCCGGGGCGGCTACAGCGAGGAGGCCTCCAACTCGGGCGCGCTCGTCATCTGGGTCGCGGCCTCCCACGCCCCAGAGAAGGCCGGCGGCCTCGATGCCGCCCTCCACACCATCGGTGCCCAGCCCTTCGACCAGGTCCTGCTTATCATTACCGCCATCGGGCTCGTGTGCTTTGGCGTCTACACCATCGGCCGTGCCCGCTACGGCGACGCAGACTAGCGCGCCTCGAGCACAGCCTGCGTGTAGTCAAGCAACGGCGTGCCCACCTCGACGCTCGCCGCCATGCGCCGCACGGCACCAATCTGCGCGTCGAGCTCATGAGGCAATCCCGCCTCAATATCGCGGTGCATGGAACTCGTCGCCTCCGCGTACTGCTCGTCCGCAAACGCGAGCGTCCGGTCCACGATGTCCGCTGGCAGCGCGACTCCACAGCCACGACCGGCCGCCGCGACCTCTTCCATGAGCCCGCGTAGCTGCGGCCGCAATTCGGTGCGCAGCACACCCATGGGCCGGCCCGCCAGCGCGCCGAGAGCACCCGTCGTCGCGACAAACATCGCCTTCGACCACACGTCGACCATGCTCTCCCCGTCCGGGAAATACTCCGAGTCAATCCCCGCCTCATGCAGCGCTGCATGGAAACGCCCCACGGCGTCGAGCTCCGGCGCGCGCACCCCCGGCAGCGGCCCGAAATTCAGCGACAGCGGCCCAGGGTTCAGACGAATCTCCGCCGGCCCCGTGCGCGTGAGGTACGCGCGAATCACCGCGGCAAAGACCCGCTCATCACCAAAGAGCCGCGCGGCCTCATAATGCGTCTCCACCGAATTATGCGTCGTCACCACCGGCACTCCGGCCAGCTCGTCGACCTGCGGAAGGTCGCCAAACGTCGCGTTCCCCGGCAGCGCCTTGGACGCCACGATAGTCACCTCCGGCGTCCCCATCGCCTGCACGAGCTCGGCCGCGCTCTCCGCCGCCCAGGACGGCGCCACGACCTTCCCGCCGAGGTCCAGCCCGCGCTCGCGCAACGCCTCCAGTGTCGCCCCGCGCGCGATGAATCCCACCTCGTGTCCGGCCTGCTGCAATTTCCCGCCGTAGTAGCCTCCCACGGCCCCGGCGCCTAAAATCATGATCTTCATGGCTTCTACCTTAACGTTTGCCCCGCTTGCCGATGCCGCCCTTCCCCACCCCGCAGCAGCCCGCCACGTCCTGGCAAGCCTCTCGCGCGATGGCATCTTTCTCCGGCGCGGCACTCTCCTGCTCGAAACCTCGTACCCCTACGGCGTGAGTTTTTACGCCACTGCTTGGCAGTGGTCGCGCGCTGACCTTCCGCTCCTCTTCGAGCTTGCCGCCGCGGCCCGGCTCCTGCTCATCTGCGACGAGACCATCGTCGTCTGCGGCGACAGCTTCGCCCCGGCTACCGTCGCGGACTATGTCGCCGACGGCGCGGTGCACCACGCCGCCGCACCGGCGGAGCTAGAGAATATTATTCTCCCCCAGTAACTAACGTCACACGTCCTACCTGGCATGTGTAAAGCTCCCCGCCGCCCGCACATAATAGAAAGATAAGACGCACGCCTTTTAGCGTATAGAAAACCAACGCGGGCCCATGCCTCGCCGAGCTTTCATTCGCAAGGAGTATCAGCCCCATGGCACTCCAGACCATCCAGGACGTCGTGAGGTTTATCAAGGGTTAGGACGTACGTTTCGTCGACGTGCGTTTCACCGACATCCCGGCACCGAGAATCACTTCACCATTCCGGCCTCCGCCGTGCTCGACCCGTTCCGCATCGAGAAGGCGCTCACTATCAAGTTCTTCGTCCACGATCCTCTCACCTCGATCCTTTCTCCTGCTACCCGCGCGACGTCGCCGGCAAGGCCGAGGAATACCTGGCATCGACGGGCATCGCGGACACGTGCGGCTTCGACGCCAAGACCGAGTTCTACCTCTTTGATTCCGTCCGCTTCTCCACGGATACCAACACCGGCTTCTACGAGGTCGACTCCAATGAGGGCTGGTGGAACCGTGGCCGCGCCACCAACCTCGACGGCACCCCGAACACCGGCTACAAGACACGCATCAAAGGCAGATCCTTCCCAACCTCCCCATCGCCGTGACCCCGCGGACGACGCCGCTGGCGGTCTAACCTTCTCGCCCTGCGCAGTCATGTTGTTTCCTTTATGATGAGCAGCATGACTGTCTCGGGGAGAGGGCGGCATTGGAAGCTCGGGGACTTCCGCCGTACCGAATCTGGACTCATCCTCCCACGTGATCAAACGCATATTCCGAACAGCCGTGGGGTGATTTCCCGCGCCGTTCGGCGCGGAACCCTCACGCGTATCAATCGCAGCGTGTATTTCCCTACCGCAGAGGTTCCCACCTCGGACTGGGAGAAATATCCACTCTTCGCGCACTCCTTCGCAGCGCGCGGACGCCTCCTCGCTGGGCACGCCGCTGCGGCAGTGGTCGGACTCTGGCGGCTCGAAGCTTTTCCCACCCGGGTCGAGACCTACTGTGCCCCAACAACGACAAAAGACCCCTATGAGCTGCCGCTCTACAGCGCGGTACCTGCTTCTCATTACTGCGACTACAACGGCTCACTCATCACCATCCCGGCACGCACGGTTGTTGACCTTTACCGCCTCTATGGGCATACCGCGGCGCTCATCGCGCTGTGTAGCCTTATGTCACGCGTACCTACTGCCTATAGCGACATTGCCCAGTGCGCCAAAGAATGCCGAGACTTAGGGATCAAAAAGCTCGGCGGCATCGAAGACATGATTGCTTTGGCCGCCCCTCCCCTTCGCCTCGACTCTGCCTTGGAAGCAATCTTCTACGCGCAATGTACTACGACCAATGACTTTCGCGTCACCCCTCAAGCCTCCTTCACCGTGCGCGGACGCACCTACCGAGTGGACTTCCGAGTCAATGACACGCCCATCGTTGTCGAGCTCGATGGCAAAGGAAAATACGGGACGTCCTCCGAGGACCAGGCGTTCAACCTCGACCGCGAAAAGCGTCGTTCCGATGCCCTCTATTCCGAGCACGGGCTTATCATTCTCCGCTTCGGCTACCGCGACGTCGTCTCTGGCGAAGCCTACCGGGCCGTGTCCGCACGGGTCCGTGAGTTCCGCGGGCAGAATTCCTAGCTTTGGGTTTATGGCGCTTCAGGGCCTCTGAATCAGCCCAAACCGCCACAAAACCAAAGCCAACCCACCACCCCATGACTGCAGCTTTGGGTTTATGGCGCTTCAGGGCCTCTGAATCAGCCCAAACCGCCACAAAACCAAAGCCAACCCACCGCACGAGACGGAGCTGGCTTGAAACAGGACGAGCTACCGTGAGCGCTTCACGAAGCCCACCCGCGGCTTAAATCCCTGCGGATGCTTCATCTGCGCCACCGCGTCCGCGATGATCATGCGGTGCCGAGCGTGGACGCTCGGCGGCAGCTTTGCCACGGAAAACCAGGCAGCGTCGAGGTTCTCGTCGTCGGAGACCACGGGCTCCGCGCCGTCAGGCACGGACAGGCGCAGCGCTGTGTCGATGAACGTGCACTGGTCGCCATTGGGATAGGTCACGGGGTCCGTCTTTCCGGAGCCAAGGAGCGCCTCGACGCGGGCCTCCAGGCCGACCTCCTCGAGGACCTCGCGCACGGCGGTCTCCCCGATGTCCTCACCGGGCTCAGAGATGCCGGCCACAGGTGCCCAGGTGCCGGTATCGGCGCGACGCGTGAGCAGCACCGACGGCACCTCCCATACCGCAGCGCCCATGGGAACGTCGCGCAGGATGACGGCGGTCACGCCGGGCAGGTGGAGCGGCTCGTGGCCAATCCGGGAACGCAGGCGCAGGATGAAATCAGGAGTCGGCATCGTTGGTCTTCTCTGCGGAGTCGGATGATTCGGCCGCCTCCTCGTCCATTTCCTTGACCTGCTTCATGTCGCGGATGAACTTCTCCGGGTCGAACTCGGTGAAGTACTCGGGCCCGGCGAATTGTTCCTGTGCCATGTTTTAGACCTCCGTGGTGTCGATGGATGTGGTGATGAAGTCCTTGACGGCGGCGACGTCGTTGGGAAGATCCGTGACGTGGCGCTCGGCGTCGAGTATGCCCTCGAAGCGTGCGGGGGACGGCGGGACGGTGCCGATGGCTTCCTCGATGGTGTCCGCGAACTTGACCGGCAGTGCCGTTTCGAGGCAGACGATGGGGGTTGCGATGGCATCGGCAGCTTGGGCGTCGCGCGCAGCCTTGATGCCGTCCGCGGTGTGCGGATCGACAAGGTAGTTGTAGCGCTCGTGCACGTCCTTGATGGTCGCCAGGCGGTCGGCGTGGGTCGAGCGGCCCGAGGTGAAGCCGTACTCGTCACGCGCGGCAGCCAATTCCGCGGCGGAGACAGAGAAGCCACCCTCCTTGACCTTCGTGCCGAAGAGGTCCGCGGTGCGTGCGGCGTCGCGGCCGGTGAGGTCGAAGACGAAACGTTCGAAGTTCGAGGCGCGGGAGATGTCCATGGACGGCGAGGACGTCGCCATGGTCTCGGACGCGGGGCGCGGGCGGTAGTTGCCGGTGCGGAAGAACTCGTCGAGCACGTCGTTCTCATTGGTCGCGACGATGAGACGGTCGATAGGCAGGCCCATCTGGCGCGCGATGTGGCCCGCACAGATATCGCCGAAGTTGCCGGTCGGCACGGAGAACGAGACTTTCTCATCGTTGGAGGAGGTCACGCGCAGGTAGCAGTTGACATAGTAGACGACCTGGGCCATGAGACGCGCCCAGTTGATGGAGTTCACGGCGCCGATGGCGTACGTGGATTTAAACTCCGCGTCGGCGGAGACGGCCTTGACCACGTCCTGGCAGTCGTCGAAGACGCCGTCCAAAGCGATGTTGAAGATATTCGGGTCGTCGAGGCCGAACATCTGGGCCTGCTGGAACGGGGTCATGCGGCCGGCTGGGGTGAGCATGAACACACGGATGCCGCGGCGCCCGCGCATGGCGTACTCGGCAGACGAGCCGGTATCGCCCGAGGTCGCGCCCAGGATATTCAGCGACGCGTCGCGGCGGCCGAGTTCGTATTCGAAGAGCTCGCCCAAAAGCTGCATGGCCATGTCCTTGAACGCCGCGGTGGGGCCTTCGGACAGGTGGCCAACCCAGAGCCCATCCCCCAAAGAAGTGACGGGGACGATCTCCTCCGAGGCAAACTTCGGCGTGGTGTACGCACGCGCGGCAATCGCCTCAATGTCCGCGGCGGGAATGTCGTCGATGAAGAGCTTAAGCACCTCGGCGGCGAGCGCCGAATAGCCGCCGTCGGCGAGCACGGAGCGCCACTCATCCAGCATGGACGAGGTAATCGTCGGATACTCCGACGGCAGGTACAGGCCACCATCAGGGGCAAGTCCGCCTAGAAGGATGTCCGTAAATTTAGCTGGGGTGCGTTCTTCATTGCGCGTCGAAATATAATCCACCTCTAACACCATAGTGGGCGGGGCGTACACTTTACACCCATGTCGGAAGAAAAGTCGGTCCCGAACCCCCGCGAAGTCATCACCACGAAGGCGCTGTGGGTGTGGGTCGCCGCGATGGCGGTCTACACCATGGCGATCACCGGCCGTACCTCTTTCGGCGTCGCGAGTCTCGATGCCATCGAGCGTTTCGACTCCACCGCCGGCGCCATCGCCGTGTTTACCTCCATCCAGGTGGGCACGTATGCGCTGGCGCAGATTCCCACGGGCGTCGCCATCGATAAATTCGGCCCGCGCGCGATGCTCGTCGCCGGTGCGCTTGTCATGGGCATCGGACAGGTTGTCCTCGGCTTTACCAGCAATTATTGGGTCGCGGTCGCGGCGCGCGTCCTCATCGGCGCCGGCGATGCGACGGCGTTCCTGTCAGTCATGCGCATCCTGCCCTATTGGTTCCCGCTGCACCGCACGCCGATGTTCACGCAGGTCACGAGCGCCTTGGGCCAGCTGGGCCAGTTCATCTCCGCGATTCCTTTCCTCTGGTACCTCGGCGTGACTGGGTGGACCACGGCGTTTGTCACACTCGGCGCGGTGGGCATCCTCGTCGCGCTCGCAGCCTCGGTCGCCGTCGCGGACTCCCCGGAGAAGCTCGGCATTCTTCCCGCCGCCGCGCCTTCCGATGCCCCCGTTCCCAGCCTCCGTGCCCGCCTCGCCGCCGTCGTCACCTCGGCGACGGCGTGGAACTGCTTCTTCATCCACTTCTCGGGCATGCTCGCCGCTCCGGTCTTCGTCATGATGTGGGGCATGCCCATGATGACGCAAGCCATGGGGCTTTCCGATGCCGCCGCCGGCATCGTGCTCACCCTTAATACCGTCTTCATGGTGCTCTCGGGCCCGATCCACGGGCGTATCTCTGCTCGGCTGTCGGGCGTGCGCGACTGGGTGGCGCTCGCTTTCGCAGCAACCCACATCGTGTGCTGGGCGCTGTTCTTCGCGACAGGCTCGCCGCGCGGCTTCTGGGTCGTCGTGGTCATGATGTTCGTCATGGCACTGCTGCAGCCGGTGTCGAATTACGGGTTCGACAAGATCCGCGAGCGCCTGCCGCATGACGTTGTGGCGACGGCGACGGGCCTGGCGAATATGGGCGGCTTCGTCGCGGGCATGCTCGGCGCGCAGATCATGGGCATGGTCTTAAGCTCGCGCGGCATGGAGTGGGCGGACTTCCGCCACGGCGCGCTCGCGGTGCTGGGCGTGTGGCTCTTCGGCCTGGCGGGCATCGTGGTCACGCACTTCGTGGAGAAGCGCTTCCAGCCGCATGCGCCGCGCCGCGTGAAGATTATCGCCATCGAGGACGACGCTGCTGAAGACGCGGTTTAAGACTCAGAAGTTTCCGGGGCCTCGCCGGAGTCCAGGACAACGAGCGGCGACTCTCCGCCGGTGATAAGGCCTTGGTCGTAGGCCTTGAGCACGGCGCGAGCCTCGAAGGCGGTGAGCTCGCCGCGGCCCACGGCCTGTTCCATGCGCGAGATGAGCTCGTCGCGCGACTCCGCGGTGTCCGGCGCGGGAGACTGCGCCGGGTCGTGCAGCGGGCTGTGTGTGAACACACCCAGGCGATCAAGGACCGTGACGAGGTTGGAGCTTATCGTGTCCGTATTCGTGGAGCTGCCGCTGAGCTCCGCGACGGCCTCACCCACGGTCTGGGCGCCGGCGGGTGCGCGGTCGCGCAGGTAGAACCACAGTCCCAGGCCCACAACGGCGACCACGACGAAAACAGACAGCGCCGCGTTGATGAAACGTCGCGACATCTAGCGCGCCTCGTTTTCGCCGAAGCCCGGGGTGCGCGGCGGATTCTGGCGGCCGCTCAAAATATCGATGACGGAGCGAATGGCGGCCTCCCCCACCGGTCCGACGAGTTCGACCGGGTTCGAGTGCTGCGAGGCGTCCGGCGTCGCAGGGCGCGGGGCCTCCTGCGTGGCGGCGGGCTCGGCGACGGTAAGCACGAGCTCCGTGCCGTCGAGGCTCACGCGGCCCTCGCCGCCGATGCCCCCGGCGCGCGCCGCTGCGAGCAGCGCCTCCAGGTCTGCAACATTCGCCGAAGAAAGATCCAAGCGCAGAGTCAAAGCCATGGGGTGGTCCGTCCGCCTTCCGTGTTTCAAGTGACTTATCTAGCCTAGGCCGCGCGTGGGGGCGCTGCCTAGGGATAAGGGGGCATCGGCAGGCTATTGCCAGGAAACCGGCAGTTAGAACGGACCTTCCTCGTGCTCGAGAGACTCGGGCTCGCCCCAGAAGACCTCATCGACGACACGGCGGGCGTGCCGCGTGGTCTTGAGATAATGGTCGAGGTAGCCCTGGTTGTCCTCCGGGGCCCAGCCGGAGGCGCCGGCGACCTGCGCGAGCTGCGGGCCCGGCGGCGGCAGCTGGTTCACGCGCTTGCCGCGCACGAGCACGAGCGCATTGCGCACGTCGGTGGCCAGGCACCACGCCTCGCGCAGCGCGCTCACCTTCGCGGCGGGCAGAATCTCGTGGGTCTCGAGCGCGTCGAGTGTGCCTAGCGTCGAGGGATTGCGCAGCTCCGGGCATTCGTGGGCGTGCATCATGGTGAGCAGCTGCACGGTCCATTCGATGTCCGTGAGTCCGCCGCGGCCGAGCTTGGGGTGCGTATTGCGGTCCGCGCCGCGGGGCAGGCGCTCATTGTCCACGCGGGCTTTCATGCGCCGGATGTCGCGAATCGTGGACTCGGAGGCACCGCCCGCCGGGTAGCGGAAACCGTCGATGAGCTCCATGAACTGGGAGCCGACCTCCTCGTCACCGGCGATGAATGCGGCGCGCAGGAGCGCCTGCATCTCCCAGGCTTCGCCCCACTCGCGGTAGTAGCGCTCGTAGGAGGCGATGGTGCGCACGACAGGACCGGAGCGGCCCTCGGGGCGCAGGCCCAGGTCGACCTCGAGCGGCGGGTCGCCCGAGGGCTTGGCCAGCCGGCGGCGCAGACCGTCGACGATGGTGACGGCCCACTTCACGGCGGTGGTCTCGTCGACGGGGGCGCCGGTCTCGGGGTCGACGGCATCCTCGGCGGGCTCGGCGACGAACATGACGTCCGCGTCCGAGCCAAAGCCGAGCTCCATGCCGCCCAGGCGGCCCATGCCGATAACCGCGATGCGCGCGGGCGGGCGTGGGAAGTCCGCGTCCTCGGGTGCCTTATGGGCGCCCTGCCAGCCGCGGATCTCGGCACGCAGCGCGGCCTCGAGCACGGAGTTCCACACGGTAGACAACTCGAGACAGACCTCGCGCACGTCCATGAAGCCGAGCAGGTCCGCGGCCGCGACACGCGCGAGCTCGATGCGGCGCAGTGAACGTGCGACGGCGACGGCTTTATCCGGATCCGCGTGGCGCTTAGTCGAGCGCACGAGCGCGGTGGACACCTGCTGCGGCGAGGTCTCGAGCAGCTTGGGTCCGGTCGCGCCGTCCGAGAGCTGTTTGACGACGTCGGGCGCGGAAATGATGAGCTCGGCGGCGTACGGCGAGGTGCCGAGGATATGCATGAGGCGCTGGCCCACGATGCCCTCGTCGCGGAGCATGCGCAGGAACCACGTCGCGTCGTAGGCGGCCTCGGACAAGCGGCGGTAGTTGAGCAGGCCGGCGTCGGGGTCCGCGGCCTCGGCAAGCCAGCCCATGAGCGTGGGCAGCAAAATGGCCTGGATGCGGGCCTTGCGCGAGGACCCTGTGGCCAACGCGGTGAGGTGCTCGAAGGCGCGGTCCGGGAACGTGTAGCCGAGTGCTGCGAGCTGCAGCTTCGCCGAGGCCGGCGAGAGCTTGAGCGTATCCGAGTCGAGATTGACCACCGAATGCAGAAGCGGCCGGTAGAACAGGCGCGAGTGCAGATCATTGACGAGCACGCGGATTTCTTTGAGGCGCTTCGCGAGCGCCTGGGAGGCGGACTGCGCGCCGTCCGGGTTGAACCCGGCGACGGTCGCGAGCCATTGCCATGCGACGGCGTCGCCCTCCTCCGGTAGCAGGTGAGTGCGGCGGAAGCGCTCGAGCTGGAGGCGGTGCTCGAGCAGGCGCAGGAACTCGTAGGCCTCGATGAGCTGGTGGCCATCCTCGCGGCCGACGTAACCTGCGGCGACCAGCGCCTCGAGCGCCTCGATCGTATTGAGCACGCGCAGCGACTCATCCGAGCGGCCGTGCACGAGCTGGAGGAGCTGCACTGCGAATTCGACGTCGCGCAGGCCGCCCGTGCCGAGCTTGAGCTCGCGGGTCTTCAGCTCCGGAGGGACGTTCTCCAGCACGCGTCGGCGCATGGCTTGAACGTCCTCGACGAAGGAGTCGCGCAGGGAGGCCTCCCACACCATCGGTTTGACGGCCGCGATGTAGTCCTCGCCCAGCGGCAGGTAGCCCGTCTGCACGCGGGCCTTGAGCTGCGCCTGAAACTCCCAGGTCTCCGCCCAGCGCCTGTAATACGTCACGTGCGAATCAAGCGTGCGCACGAGCGCGCCGGACTTGCCCTCCGGCCGCAGGTTCGCGTCGACCTCAAAGAAGCACGCGGAACCAATCCGATTGAATTCCGCCGCGACGCGCGTAATCCGCGGGGTGGCCTCGGAGCCGACGAAGATAACGTCCACGTCCGAGATGTAATTGAGCTCGTTCGCGCCGCACTTGCCCAAGGCCATGACGGCCAGCTGGGCGTCGAGCGGAGCCTCGTCATAGACGACGCGGACGGCGACGGCTAACGCTGCGGTAAGGGCGGCATCGGCAAGCCCTGTGGTCAGCCGCGTGACCTCGCGGAACGGGACTTCGGGCTGGGCCACGGTCTGCCCCTTGCGGGAGTGCAGCGTGCCGGCCAGGTCGTGCGCGGCCAGGCGCATGACGAGCGTGCGGTAGGTGGACTTGAGCAAAATCTTGGCCTCGCGGATGCCCGCGACGTAGGTGCCGGGCCCGCTCAAGCTTGCCGATGCCCCATCCGGCCGCGTCAGCTCCGTCTCATAGGCCGCAGGGCGTGCCTCGATGGCGCCGAGCATCTCTTGGTAGAACTCCGCGACGGTGGGCAGCGGCTTGGCGAGTTCGTGCCACAGCTCGGGGTTCGCGGCGAGGTGATCGCCCAGCGCCGTGGAGCCGCCGAGGAGGGCGAGGACACGCACGCGCAGGGCCTCGTCAGCGCGCATGGCGGGCTCGAGCTCGGGGGCGGCGTCGTGGATGCGCATGAGGGTATTGAGCGCGACGTCCGCGTTACCGCAGGCCGCGAGCGTCCACAGCAGCGGAATGGTCTCCTCGGTGGTCCAGCCGAGTTCTTCGAGGTCTTGCGCCGCGGTGGGACGAGTAAGCCCCAGCGTGGCAGGTGAGGGAATCTTCGCCATAGCTTAGAAGTCCAGGTTGGTGTGCAGCTCGGAGGTGGTGATCTGCGCCTGGTAGCGGTGCCATTCGTCCCACTTGGAACGCAGGAAGAATTCGAAGACGTGCTCGCCGAGGATGTCCGCCATGAACTCGGAGCGCTCGAAGACGCGCAGCGCTTGGTCGAGCGAGGTGGGCAGATCCTTGTAGCCCATCGCGCGGCGCTCGCGGCGGGTGAGCGAATGGACGTCGTCCTCGGCCGGCTCGCCCAGCTCGTAGCCTTCGCGGATACCCTTGAGCCCCGCGGCAAGGATGACGGCGTAGCCCAGGTACGGGTTCATGAGCGCGTCGATATTGCGCACTTCCACCCGGCGCGACTCCGCCTTTCCCAGGCGATACGTGGGCACGCGCACGAGCGCCGAACGGTTGGACACGCCCCATGTCGCCGAACCCGGCGCCTCGTTGCCGAACATCAAACGCTTATAGGAGTTGACCCACTGGTTGGTCACGGCGGTCATCTCCGTGGCGTGCTCGAGGATGCCCGCGATGAACTGCTTCGCCGTCGTAGACAGCGCGAACTCGTCATCCGGATCGTGGAAGGCGTTCGTCTCTCCCTCAAACAACGAGAAGTGCGTATGCATGCCGTTGCCCGGGTGCTCCTCGAAAGGCTTGGGCATAAACGTCGCGCGAATGCCCTGGTTGGTGGCCACACGTTTAATAACGAAGCGGAAGGTCATAATGTGATCCGCCATGGTGAGCAAGTCCGCGTGCCGCAGGTCGATCTCCTGCTGCCCTGGCGCTGTCTCATGGTGGCTCATCTCCGTGGAGATGCCCATCTCTTCCAGCGCCAGCATCGCATACGAGCGGAAACGCGGCGCGGTGTTCTGGCTCGCCTGGTCGAAGTAGCCGCCGTTATCCGTGGGCTTCAACTTGCCCGTCTCTTTGAGCTCCTTAAGCAGGAAGAACTCAATTTCCGGCGAGGCCTTGACGCTAAAGCCATCCGCCGCGGCGTCCGCGACCTGGCGGCGCAGAATCTGGCGCGGGTCCACGAGCGAGGCCTGACCGTCCGGCTGCTGGATATCACAGAACATACGCGCCGACTGCAGGTTGGGATCGTCCTGGTCAAACGGAAGAATCTGGAACGTGGACGGGTCCGGAAGCGCGATGGTGTCCGACTCCGAAATGCGCGAAAAGCCTTCCACCGAGGAGCCATCGAAGCCGATGCCCTCCTCAAATGCGTCCTCCAACTCCGAGGGGCTGATGACCACGGACTTCAAGCCGCCCAAAATATCGGTAAACCACAGGCGGATGAAGTGAATATCGCGCTCCTCGACGGTGCGCAGGACAAACTCGTGTTGGCTATTCATGCCCTTCACTCTAGCGGAGCTGCCAACTCTATTGGGCAGTACTTTTCATCCGCTTTGCCCAGCTCACCAGAGCATCTCGGGGGTAGACCGCGGGGGTGTCTCGCCTCATTCATGTCCACGCACCATGCGAGCCTAAGCACACTCCGTTAGAACACTCTTACTAAAACCACTCAAGGAGAACGCCATGATGAGCCCCACCACCATCGTCGACGACATCGTCATCGCCGCCCTGCGCGGCTGGACCCCAGACGACCTATTCCACATCCTCGGCCCTGCCATCCATCCTTTAGCCCACCGTGCCGCCATCCGCGTGCCCGCGCGCGTAACCTCGCCCTACCTGCGCGCCGCCTGGCTCAGGTTACTGCCACCCGCCGATCCTTTCTACGACGTGGGTCTTCTGCCCTCCTGGCATGCGGAGCTCACCTCCCTCAAGGTGCTCCGCGACGTCGAACTCCTCACCCCACCTACTACGCCCGAATCCGACCCCGCCGCCAAAATCCGCCGCAAGATCGAGGCCCTCCTGCGCAAGGCCGAGTCCACCGAGTTCGAAGACGAGGCCGACGCACTCATCGCCCGCGCCCAGTCCCTGCGCCAGTCCCACCGCCTCACCGAGGCCCTGCAGGATCCCCATGCCGCCCCCATCACCCGCCGCGTCTACCTCGACGCTCCGTACGTCAAGCACAAGTTCAGCCTGCTCGCCGCGGTCTGCTACGCCAACGGCGTCACCGGCGTGCTCATCGACTCCCGCGGGCTGGTCTCGCTCATCGGCACCGCAGGCGACCTCGACCATGTCATCGATCTCCACGCTTCACTCGCCCGCCAGTGCGAGCACTTCCTCACGTCCTCCCCCGGCGCTGCCGAGGCCAAGCGCACCCGCACCACCGCGGCCTACCGCCGCAGCTTCCGCCTGTCCTACGCCACCCGGATTGGTGATCTGCTGCAGGAGGCGAATTCTTACGACTCCACGTCCGACTCCGCCGTGTCTTGTGAAGATGCGCCCTCCTCGTCCACGGACCTCGCTACCGTGGCTTCGCAGGCACTGCCCGTCCTCGCCCGCCGCCTGACCGCAGCCGAGGAAACCCGCGACCGTCTCTTCCCTCACCTGTCGACGCTCTCGCTGTCGGCGACGCACCTCGACGGATTGCATGACGGCATCGCCGCCGCTGAGTCTGCGCGCTTGGGCGGCGATTCGGCCGGGCTCGACGCGCGCCAGCGGGCGCTGACCGCGTAACAACAGCCACGCATCATTATGGGCCACTTTCTACCCCTAAAAGGTAGGATCGGGCCCAGAAGGACACCCACACGTCGAGGAAAAGGAAAGAGTAGATGGCCATTACCAGTGCCCTCGAAATCGAGGCCAAATTCGCAGTCGACAGCTCCGCCGAGCTGCCGGATCTCACCACGCTGCCTGAGATCGGCTCCGTCGCCCGCGAGGAGCACCACGAGCTCTCCGCCATCTACTTCGACACCCCGGACCTGCGTCTCACCCGCGCCAAGATGACGCTGCGTCGCCGCACCGGCGGCAACGACTCCGGCTGGCACATCAAGACCCCCACCGCCGCCGGGCGCCAGGAACTCCACGCCCCGCTCGATGACGCCGCGGACGGCAACTACATCGTCCCCGCCGAGCTGCTCGCCGAAATCCGCTCGCTCGTGCGCAACCTCCCCCTCAAGCCCATCGCTCAGGTGGACAATAAGCGCACCGAGATCACCTACGCGGACCCCGAAGACAACCCCGTCGTCGAGTTCTGTGACGACCATGTCACCGCCAAGTCCTTCCTGCCCGCCGGCAAGGAGACCCGCTGGCGCGAGTGGGAAGTCGAGCTCACCGGCGTCGCCGCCGAGGCCGCCGCCCAGGCCGCCGAGGCTCCCGCAGCCGACGCCCCGGCTCCCGCGAACCTGCTCCAGCTGTGCTCCGAGGCGCTCATCGCCGCCGGTGCTTTCCCGTCTAAGTCCCCGTCGAAGCTGGCCACCGCGCTGGGCGACTCCGTGGACAACGTGCCGCTGCCGCCGAGCATGCGCGAGTCCACCGTCGAGCCGGGCTCCGCCGCCGCGGCCGTCATCGCCGCACTGCAGACCAACCGCGACAAAATCATCGAGTACGACCCCAAGGTCCGCGCCAACGAGTGGGACTCTGTCCACCAGATGCGCGTGGCCACCCGCGAGCTGCGCAGCCACATGGAGACCTTCCATGGCATCGTCGAGGGCCCGCAGATCGCGCACATTGAAAGCGAACTCAAGTCCCTCGCAGGCCTACTCGGTGTCGCACGCGACGCCGAGGTCGTCGAGGAGCGCTGGCAGTCCCTCCTCGCGTCTGAGGATTCCGACGTTCTCGACGAGGCCACCCGCGACCACATCGCCCACGACATGGGCCGCGAATACCGCCGCGCCCACCGCCACGTGATCGGCGCCCTCAACTCGGATCGCTACCTGGGCCTGCTCGAAGAACTCGACCAACTCCTGCTCGATCCGCCGGTCGTCGCAGACACCCCCGCCGAGGACACGACTACCGAGGACACCGCTGCCGCAACCCCCGTGCCTGAGGACGCACAGCCCGAGGCTGAGCCCGCCGCCCACGAGCAACCCGCCCAGGACATGGAAACCGTCATGGCCAACCACCTGGGCGAGGCCTATGCGAAGCTGGTCAAGCGCCACAAGAAGGCCGTGAAGAACTGGAGCAATGACGAGCTCCCGCTCCACGAGCGCGAGAACTACTTCCACGACATGCGCAAGGCCGCAAAGAAGCTGCGCTACGCCGCAGAGGCCGCCGGTTCCGCCACGAACCTCAAGACGAAAGCACTCTACAAGGCCTGCAAGGATATGCAGTCCGTGCTCGGCGACTTCCAGGATTCCGTCACCTCGCGCGACAAGCTCCTCGAACTGGCTGAGGCCGCCCGCCGCCGCGGCGAGGACACCTTCGGCTACGGCCTGCTCTACCAGCGTGAGCGCATGATTGGTCTCGAAGCCCTCGCGGACTACCACGAAGCGTTCAAGGCTATTAAGTCCTCCTTCAAGCCGCTGCGCAAGAAGATGGACGCCTAACCGCGCGCCGAGCCGCAACGCAGAAACGGCCGCCGCCCCCATACGGGGACGGCGGCCGTTCGCACAGATAGGCGCAGCGCGGCTGCGCGCGGGAGTTAGTCCTCCCAGGCCTTATCGGCGGCATCGGCAGCAGCGTTGCGCTCTGCAGCGAGCTTGAGGGCGTTTTCGGCCTCTTCGCGGGTATCGTACGGGCCCATGCGATTATCCCAACCGGACTCGGGGCCTTCGGTCACCTGGCCGGTAGCAACGTCGTAGTACCACTTGGTGTTGCCTGCGTTCGTCATTGTCTTTGCTCCTTGTCTGCCGCGACGGGGACGTCGCGGCGCGTTCGTCGTAATCTGTGCCACCCAGGCTACCGCGAAACGCGGGCCGTGCGACCGGTAGAATGTCGACTGTTCCGCTTGGTCTCCCCGCAGCGCGCGCCTGTCGCGCAGCGCCGGGGAGGCATGCACCCCAGTCCAAAGGAGTAATTCTTCATGCCGATGTGGCACCACCCCGACTCCCCCGCCGCTGACCGTGCCCGTGAGCTGCACACGCGCTTGACTGGCGCGCAGCCACAGGCGGTGGCCAGCGCTCCTGCGACGTGGAATGTCATTGGCGAGCACGTGGATTACTACGGCGGCGTGACCGTCATCGGGCTGGTGGATCTGCGCGCCGCCGTGGCCGTGAGCCCCCGCACGGATGACGTCATTCGCGTGACCATCGCAGAAAACAACGAGGAGACCACGGAGGACTCGTCCCTCGAGGCCCTCGCCGCCTTGGCAGCGGCGCAACAGCCCACCACAGATTCGGAGGGCCGCACCATCGTCCCGCCAGCGCCCACGGGCAACACGCACACCCGCGTGGCAGGCATGGTGTGGATGCTCATCAACCGCCAGCTCCTCTCCCGCGAGACCTCCGGCATGGATATCACGGTCGTCTCGGATATCCCACCGCACGCTGGCCTCGGCGCCCGCTCGGCCATGGACGTCGCCACGGCCCTCGCCCTCATCAGCGACCACGAGGAGCTTGCCGATGCCCCCATGCGCGCCCGCATCGCCGATGTCTGCGCCCAGGCTGTCACTTTGTTCTCCGAGGTCCCACCCCTGCGCGCCCGCCACACGGCGGCGCTGCGCGGTGCCGCGGAGACCGTCTCCGTCATCGACTACGCGGATAACTCGGTCACCCAGGCACCGCACCCGCTGGGCAAGGAGATGAGTGGTTTCGTCGTCTCCGTCCCCGCCGCGGGCGATATCGCCGCCTCCGTAGCCCACATTCGCGCCCGCCAGCGCTTCGTCCACGACGCCTGCCACGCTTTCGGCACGGACTCGCTGCGTCTGCTTCCCGATGCCGCCCCGCGCGTCGTCGACTGGCTCACGGCCGTCCACGAAATCGACGGTCCCGAAGGCCAGCCCACGCTTCCCGATGCCCGCAACTGGCTCGCTTTCTTCGATGATGAGACCACCCGCGCCCAGGGCGTCGCCCGGTCCCTGCGTTCGCGCCGCGGCACGGAGCTCTTCTCCGTCCTCGGGTCCTCGCAGACCGAACTCGCTGCCATCTACGGCCTGGAAAATGCGCAGCAGATCGCGGAACTTTCCGCTCTACGCGGCGCCGTCGGCACCCGCGCCGCCTCCGCCGGAATAGCTAACGCCGTCGTCGCCTACGTCCCCGCAGTCAAGGCAGACCACTTCGCCGACGATCTCTCCGAGGCTGGCCTCGATGTCATCGCCCTCCACCCCGGCGAGCCCGCCCGCCCCGAATAAACCGTGACGCACGAAGACCCCGAGCACCGCTCGGGGTCTTCGTCTAAAGCGGACACGCACGTTTAGTCGCGCACCCACGCTCCAATTACGCCCGGCACCGACGGCGGCACCTCACCGAGCAGCGCCCGCCGGTTCTGGTCTTGCTCCACCGCCGTCGTCACGGTCTTTACCTTCCCCCGTTTGTCTCCTTGACCGTGACCAGCGCCCATCATCGGCATCATGCCGCGATGCGCAGCGCCAGCACCACCGCCGACACCGCCCGCACGCACCCCAGCGCCCGTCGAACCCACGCCCGCAGCACCAGCACCTGGCGCGCCACCGGCCGCGACTCCACCTGCACCAGGCAGCCCAACGCGTCCTACACCCGCGCCGAGTCCCCCCGCTGCCGGCATGCCTACTCGGCTTCCGATGCCACCGCGCACACCTCCGCCACGACCCGCAGCCCCAGCCGCACCGCCGCCAGCACCTCCGAGCGCACCCATCGGTGCGGCACCGATGCCTGAGCCACCCAGCCCTGAGTTTATTCCCCCACCCAGTCCTGCTGCCGCTCCAAGTCCCGATGCACCACCGAGATTCGCTGGCGACGCTCCTCCGCCCGACAACGCCCCGATACCCGGCGCGCCACCCGACAATCCACCCGCGGCACCACCCACTCCGCCGGGCAGACCTGCAGTCAACCCCGCCGCGCTCGGCAGCGTTCCGACCGATGCCGGCGTCGTCAGCGCCTGCGACAGCTCCGGCAATCCAGCTGCGTCATAAATCGCCGGAACGTACGTTTGCGCGGCCCTATTGAGCTGCGCCAGGTCCTCCGCCGACAACCCGATATCATTGACCGGCCGCAGCTGCCCATCGACAATCTCGAAGGACCCTGGTCCCACCGCACCACGCACAACCGCTTCCTCAAAGGACTTCGGCCATTCCACCTCATCGGTCGACAGACCAAACCCGCTCGCGTTGACCGCGTCCATGCCTGCCGTGAAGTCTCCTCCCGAGGCACGCATCTGCGGCTGCGCGATGCTCGCCACCGGCGGCAGCGAGACATCCACCATCGACTGCAGCGCGTTCTGCATCATGACCAGACCCGACTGCTCGACGGCTTCCCGGCTCACCGGATCCATCGGCAGAGACAACGTCGACGCCATGGACAGCGCCATCAGCTTCGATACCTGGGACAATCCCAACATCGCACCCGTGCGTCCAGCCATCGCCCCTGCATTCGCCGCAATCTCCGAGCCCGTCCCTGCAATCTCACGGATCTTCGCCACCGCAGCGTCAATCGACTCGCCCTCGTTCGACTCTTCGAGCGATGCCGCCATCGCCTCCAACTGCGCCGCAGCTTCCCCTGCCGACGCGGAAACAGATTGCCACTGTTGTTGGGTCGCTAAGATGCTTGAGCCATCAAGTCCCAGGACTTCAGCGATGACCGACGGTGCATCCATTCCAACCGCCACTAGCGGCTTCACGAAATGAACCGTGCCATAGCTCGCATCAGGCTGCGGGTCCAACATGAAGATCTCATCTGGAGACACCCCACCCGTTTCAACAGCTTCCAGCGAAAACGCTGCAAGGACATCCTGTGCCGCTGCTCCAACAGAGAACTTTCGTAGCTGGCTTCCTATCCAGTCCACTTGTTCCGTCAACTTGGTCATCGTTGCATGTGCCGACGAAGGATCATTGCCTAACAATCGGTCGTGGATAGCCCCCGTTTCACGAACCCCCGCTATCGAAGACAACCCAGCATTCATTCCGACAGCACCAGGCGAAAGTCGCATTCGCACAATTTGTGCAAGCTGGTCAGCATCTTGCGCATTGGATGAGATCTGGTTGGGGTTAAGCCTCATTGGAATTCACCCCATACATCGACTGGATAATTTGTGCCGGCGCCTCACAAAAGGTTTCACCGGAAGGAATTCCTGATGAGGTTACCCTCGTTTAGTGGACACCCTATT
>NZ_KV796389.1:325-3579 GCF_001809185.1 Corynebacterium sp. HMSC072G08 | reverse complement strand
AGTTGTCCTTGCTCCGGGGTGCTTAAGCTGTCTCGAATATCCGGCTGACGATCACCGCGTCTGGGTTCGGGTGCCCGTAGGTAAACATCGTGCCCTGGCCCAACTTTGCAACAGCGCCGTCTAAAAGTATGTTCAGATCTCCTTGTTTAAGGATTGAAAACTGTAGTGTCTTGCTGTGGAGGCAGCAAGGTGGCGTATTGAGATGCCAAGTAAGTCCCGTCTTCCCACTTGGCTTTCAGCATCCTGGCGATACACATGACAGTGACATGGTGATCGCCTGCTCGGTGCAGAGATACCGCTTCTGATTGCGCACTGGCTCCGCTGACCCAAGTGTCCTCCACTAGCAGCACGTGCCGACCGGCGACTGCAGCAGGATCTATCACTGAAAAACGATCTGGGCTTATTGTGTGGGACGCGCCGGTGTTATCACCTGAAGATTCTAAAGCCGCTGGTGTGAGACGATTTCGGATATATGACCGAGAGCAGAATTGAGGGCACTAGCAAGTGCCCCACGGTCGCGTCCGGGACTGCGGTTGGTAGAGGGGACGTGAGTTATCACTTCTACCGGACTGACTGCTTGAGCAAGAGTTGGAAGATTATCTCGTAACGTGGTGTACCCTAACCGACTTAACTCAGTGTCCTAAATTGTTCATGACACGTGCAGTTTTATCAATCATGACCGCAACTTCGTGTTGCTCGTAAACATTTTGCATATTCCGGCCAAGGCTGACGTCTATCCACCCATTTGTGGCATGTTCTGACTTTGTCTCCGTTGCAGCTATGGCATCAATGATATTGCTTTGGTCTTTCCAACGGGCATCATTCAAAATGTAGACCACGGCCTTGTCCCAGGCCT
Source organism: Corynebacterium sp. HMSC072G08 (assembly GCF_001809185.1). Classification (NCBI taxonomy): domain Bacteria; kingdom Bacillati; phylum Actinomycetota; class Actinomycetes; order Mycobacteriales; family Corynebacteriaceae; genus Corynebacterium; species Corynebacterium sp. HMSC072G08. The sequence continues at coordinate 2,723 of NZ_KV796389.1, read as the reverse complement.
GCTCAAAGCTTGGCTCCCTACCGTAGAAGAACGTTGTCTTTAAAGTCGGCGAATATACGCGAAATTCAAACATGTACCTTATTGTAAAAGTGGGGTGTACCTCAAATCGACAGGTAGGGGTGGCAGGTCCTGCCAATGACCGCTTGCCTTCGGGTGGCGGTTTTTGCAACGCCGAATGACCTTCTTCGAAGGAAATGCAATTGGGAAAATGGTGTTTTCCCTAAGGGGAAACACTATTCCAGAGAGTCCAGATTGGCCATTCCTGCAGCTGGGACCGTTGCTCATCCTCCAACTCCTCATAGAGATCTTCGACTTCAGGCCTGTCCCCCAAAAGGATGGAACAGCCTAGCTCTACTAACAGGTCAGGCTCATTCCGCTGGATTTGGCGCCGAAGCTGCCGGATGGACTTAAGGTCATCCACCGACAAGTCCTTTTCTCTGGCCGTAATCTGCCACTGATTCACCAGGTGGTGCGGCTTATCCCCGTCATTGTCGATGAGCCAGTCATTGAGTGACTGCGCCATGAGCAACAGCTCCGTGCGTCGCTTCGGTTGGAGGTCTGCAGCTTTGATGAGATGGAGAACGCACCAGTTGGCCATCGAGAAGGTGTTCTTGTGCTCTTTGATTCGTTCGTATTGCTTCACGATGGTATCGGGCCGCAGGTTCAAGGTCAGGGGCAGTCGTGGGGGGTCGATGAGCTCGTAGGGCGTGACAGCGAGAAACCGCCCGCCTTCCGCCTCGGGCTCACGTAAAGCAAACACGCCGGCATCTAGATCCGTGAGTCCGTGATATTTCCAATGATTGGGTGTCTTCCCAGTTTGCGCAATCAGTTCAATAAACCAGGGGCCCACGGGTTGAAGCACTCGGCCAGCCTCGGTGAACTGCTGGGTAAGCTCTTCCCCTTCGACCATGTTGGCGTAGAGCATTTCAAGCTGCCACCACTGTTTATCGGTGACGTCCTCGATAGATATCAGTCGAGGGTCGACCCGCAAGGTGGTGAACAACTGTTCAATCTTGCGGAAGAATCCCAGTTCTGTGTCTAGCTTCCCTCTACCCTGGGGCCAGGCTATAGGGAAAGGGACAACCTTACCCTCGATCCTCAGTTCTTGACTGTCCAGCCAGTGGGTGAGGAAGCCGAGGTCAAACAGACGCTGGGCAAGGTTATCGTTGGCAGTATAGGTAAGCGAATAGCGGAACTTATCCCCCTCACGTTCCAGCGTGATCGCAATCCCGTCCGTAAGTTTGTTCTCCACAGTGTGGGGGCCGGTGCGACGCCGTTGATATTCGCTGATCTTGAAATCGCCACTCTCGATGTCCATCGCACACTGTTGTGGCAGATAGGTGTGGGGGATGAGCTCGATGTCGGCGTCTATCGGTAAGCGGCTGCCGTCCTCGGCCTCTATCTCAACGAGGAAATCCAGTTCGCTCCGCTTGAGGCTCGCCGGTGCTGAAAGATCAAGCTCGTCGGTGGTATAGAGCGTTACCCCTCGCACGTTCTCCTGGGGGATAGTCTCAAATCCCAGTTGTGGATCCTCGCGGCCTTTCTTGATGGCGAGGTCCACGATTCGCTCAATATTCTCGGGAGTAGAGGGCAACCTCTTAAAAGGAAGAGACTTCTTCTTTTGGGAAGGATTCATCTCCGCAAGGATGTTGGCGATCGTGAAGGGACTGAGAATCGAATAGTAAGCCTGTTTCCTCTTATCGCTTCTTCGAATAGCGACGACAAAGAAGAGGACGCCGGTCATCTTGCCGTAGCCCTCAAGATCGGCACGATCTACCGGATAGGTCTGAAGTCTCGAAGGATCCTTGAGAGTTTTTCCTTTGACCTGTACATCGACTCGACCCAGAAAGTTCTCTTTCGAATGATTATCCGACGCATTTGAGTAGAGGGAAATATGACCATCAGTTAGAGGGGTACGGTCGTTGGCGTCGATGAGCGGTTCCAGATGGTCACAGGATTCGAGTAGTTGGTTTATTTCGTTGACAGCTACCTTCTCAATATTCATTCTACGTCCTTTTCTGGATAAGATTTCGAGTTAGTTTTCAGGGTGGTGATGCAAACTTGGGGTGTGAGCCAAGAAGGCTCCATTTTTATCGTGCGACCAGCGTTATGCGTCTGGGTGCTGTTGCAAAGTTGGGCCAGGGTCGAAAAGCCCAACCTCAAGACATCAGTTGTCCTTGCTCCGGGGTGCTTAAGCTGTCTCGAATATCCGGCTGACGATCACCGCGTCTGGGTTCGGTTGCCAGTAGGCAAACATCGTGCCTTGCCCTTTCCGCAAGGAGTGCATCGCCTCCATCCCTTTCAACGTCCGATATGCAGATGTCCGGTTCTTAAACGCGCCTTTCAGCCCGAGGATCCACTTCAGCCGACCATGGTCGCCTTCCAGGATGTTGTTGAG
>NZ_KV796389.1:0-225 GCF_001809185.1 Corynebacterium sp. HMSC072G08 | reverse complement strand
GCGATTGCCCTGGCTAGGGAGGGTGCTTTATCGGTGTTGATCACCCGCGGGAACCCGGCTGACGCATTGGATCTGAGGGCCTTGGTCAGGAAACGCTTCGCTGCGGCCACGTTGCGCTTCGGAGAGAGGTAAAAGTCCAGGGTCTGGCGACCGGCGGCGATCCCCCGATAGAGGTAGCACCACCTGCCCCGATCCGGATATAGGTCTCATCCACCCGCCAGGAAC
>NZ_KV796388.1:0-5956 GCF_001809185.1 Corynebacterium sp. HMSC072G08 | reverse complement strand
GGTGACGAGCTCAACACCAAGGTGGATGAGTCCGGTAAGACCGTTGCGGATCCGAACCAGACGGATGAGAAGACTGATCCGAACATGAAGCCGGAGGAGGTTGTCTCCCCGGATTGGGAGGATGGCTCTACCACTCCGGATACTGAGATCAAGCTGCCGAACAAGGGTGGCGCTGTCGCTGATGGCACCACGACCGAGGTAACTGGTCCGGGCACGGCAGACATTGATGCTGAGGGTAACTTGGTTGTGACCCCGGGCAAGGATGCGAAGCCGGGTGACGAGATTGTCGTTACCGTCAAGGACAAGGACGGCAAGGTCATTGACACCGTCACGGTAAAGGTGACGGAGCCTGCGGCTACGGACGCCCCGGATTGGAAGGATGGTTCCACCACTCCGGATACTGAGATCAAGCTGCCGAACAAGGGTGGCGCTGTCGCTGATGGCACCACGACCGAGGTAACTGGTCCGGGCACGGCAGACATTGATGCTGAGGGTAACTTGGTTGTGACCCCGGGCAAGGATGCGAAGCCGGGTGACGAGATTGTCGTTACCGTCAAGGACAAGGACGGCAAGGTCATTGACACGGTGACCGTCACGATTGAGAAGGCCAAGGAAGGTCTCAACCCGAAGTGCATCCCGGCGATTGCGACCACGTCGTTGCCGCTGCTGCTCCTGATTCCGGTTGGCCTCGCCGACCAGGTGAATATCCCGGGCATGGCGCCGATTAAGGCTCAGTTCGAGAAGGCGCTCGGCAATGTGAACTCCCAGATTGCTAACGCCAACTCGCAGTTGCAGAAGCAGCTGGGCATCTACAAGGGCCCGTTCGCTAAGCAGGCTGCTGACCTTAATGCGCAGCTGCAGAAGTACGGTCCGATGGTGGGCCAGGTTGCAGGCGGCATCGCCCTCGCAGCCGCTGGTATCCTCGCGCTGAGCTGGGTTATTGACTCCTGCCTGCCGGCTGGTCAGGGTTCCTCCAAGGATGAAGGTTCCTCCGCTTCCTTCGATGGTTCTTCCCTGTCTTCCGAGATTGAGGCGGACACCAACGGTAACTCCTCGATCACCCCGAAGGATGGTTCTTCCAAGAAGTAATCCTTTAAGGTAGGTTTCTCGTGAACCTCTGGTGAGCATTGCTCACCGGTATGCGCAAGCCCCAACCACCGCAGTGACTGCGGTGGTTGGGGCTTGCGGCGATCTTGGGGGAGGGGGCATCGGCAAGCGAGCACGCCCGTGACACTGCGCGCCCTGCCAATAGGGCTGCACCCAGGCGTGGAATAATGGCCACAATGTCTATTTCAGGGTCCCTCGAAGGAGAATCCACCATGACCACGCCGCAGCCTGCTGCTGACTTCGTTGGCACGCCACTTGCCCGCAATGCCACCCGCGTGTTGCTCCTCGGCGCCGGCGAGCTGGGCAAGGAGTTGGCCAGCGCGTTCCAGAACTTAGGCCTCGAGGTCCACGCGGTGGACCGCTACAAGGGCGCGCCGGCGCAGCAAGTCGCGCACTTCGCATACGTCGCGGACGTCAACGATGAACAGGCGGTGCTCAACCTCGTCCGCGAGGTGCAGCCGGACTTCGTCGTGCCTGAGGTCGAGATGGTCGCGGTGAGCGCGCTCAAGCAGCTCGAGGAGGAAGGCCAGGCCGTTGTTGTCCCCACGGCACGTGCGTGCGAGCTCACGCAGGACCGCGCGAGCATGCGCGCAGCCGCGGAGTCATTGGGCCTGCCCGTCTCGGCGTATAAGTTTGCAGAGAGCGAGGAGGAGCTCGCCGCAGCCTGTGAGGAGCTCGGCTACCCGTGCATCGTCAAACCCGATACCGCGACCTCCGGCCGCGGCCACATGATTGTGCGTGATGCTGCCGATGCCCCCGAGGCCTGGACCGCAGTCCACCGCGTCGTCGGCGACCATCACCGTCTCGTCGCCGAGCGTTTCGTCGACTTCGATTATGAGGCCACCATCCTGGCCGTGCGTTCCATCGATCCGGAGACGGGCGAGTTGGCCACGTGGTTTAGCGAACCCATCGGCCACCGCCACGCGAACGGCGATCTCATGGAGGCGTGGCAGCCCCTTGCGATGAGCGAGGATGCCCTGGACAACGCCCGCTCCGTCGCGGCGCGTATCTCCAATGAGCTCGGCGGCCGCGGTGTGTACGGCGTCGAGGTCTTCGTCGCCGGCGACGACGTCTACTTCTCTTCGGTCTCGCCCCGGCCTTCCGATACCGCCATGGTCACCGCGTACACGCAGCGCTTCAGCGAGTTTGAGCTTCATGCCCGCGCCATCCTGGGCTATCCGATTGACGTCACCCTCGTGAGCCCCGGCGCCTCCGTGATCCTGCATGCGGATTCCGATATTCAGGACGTCGCCTACACCGGCCTTGCCGAGGCCCTCGCCTATGAAGAAACGGACGTGCGTCTCTTTGGCAAGCCCGGCGCCTACGTCGGCCGCCGCATGGGCCTGGTCACCGCCACCGGTGAGACCGTTGACCTCGCCCGCGATCGCGCTAACCTCGCGGCCACCAAAATCTCCGTCACCGCGACTCCTGAGGAGTTGTAGACCCTAGCGGCGAATCATGGGCACGTGGGGCACGCCCTCGTCGTCGTACTGAGGACCGCAGACGTCAAAGCCGTAGCCGCCGTAGTAGTCGGTGAGCGGCTTTTGGGCGGTGAGGTAGAGCGGCAGTGGGGTAGAGGGGGCATCGGCAAGCTGGAGGGCTTGTTCCATGATGCGGCGGGCGACGCCGGTGCCGCGCGCGGCAGGGGTCACGGCAAAGCGACCGAACTGGAGGACCTCCTCGCCGTCAATCGTGGACGGGTAGACGCGGCCGACGCCGAGCACCGCGCCGGAGTCATCCGTGGCGAGAAGATGACGCGTGGTCGCCGCGGCGTCCGTGTCATCAATCTCGGCGTAGGGGACCTGCTGCTCGTGGACGAAGATATCCACGCGCAGCTTGTAGAGTGCATGGACCTGCAAGGGACTGAGCTCGTGGAGGGACGCGACGGTTATCGAATCTGTCATGTGACGCATTCTACGTCTGTGACGTGGTTCAAGATTTTCTCTTGTCCGTGGTCAAGTCGGTAAGGTAGAGACGATCACTATTCGGGCGCGCCAGTGACGCGCGCCATATTGTGCTATAGAAAAGGATTTTCCTATGACCGCCTCCCGTTCCGCGCTCGTGACCGTTGCTGGTCGCAGCTTTGATGGCCTTGACGTCGACGCTCTTGCTACGACCCTGGGGCTCGAGGCGACGTCCGTTGAAGGCCTGTCTTCCGTCCCCGAGATCGTCGCGGCGGGCCCGCGCATCCAGGGGCTCATCCGCGGCACGGGCGACTCCCACTTCGACGCGATTTCCGCCGCGGCACTGGGCGTGCCGCTCATCATCGTCGGCTCCGGTGTTGCCGCAGACCTCGCGCTGCGCCACGCCAAGGAGCTGCGTGCTACCGCCGTTGCCGTGGACAGCCTAGACAAGGTGCCGGGGGCGCTCGCCCCGATTGGCGCGCTGGAGCCCGTCATGTCCCCGTCCGTCTTCGAGGCCCAGTTGCTGGAGAAGGCGAAGGCCGTGGGCGCGCACATCGTGCTGCCGGAGGGCGACGATGACCGCATCCTGCTCGCCGCGGGCCAACTGCTCGCGCGCGGTATTGCCAAGCTCACCATCCTGGGCGACCCGGAGACGATTACGGTTCGCGCGAGACAGCTCGGCGTGGATCTCTCGGACGCGACGCTCATCAACCACCTCACCTCGCCGCTGGCCGAGGAGTTCGCAGAGGACTTCGCGGAGCTGCGTAAGAAGAAGGGCGTGACCATCGAGCAAGCGCGCGAGACGATGAAGGACATCTCCTACTTCGCGACGATGATGGTCCACAAGGGGCTGGCGGACGGCATGGTTTCTGGCGCTGCCCACACCACGGCGCACACCATCAAGCCGTCCTTCCAGATCATCAAGACCGTTCCGGGCGCGTCCGTGGTCTCCTCCATCTTCCTTATGGTCATGCGTGGACGCCTGTGGGCGTTCGGTGACTGCGCCGTGAACCCCAACCCGACCGCGGAGCAGCTGGGCGAAATCGCCGTCGTCTCCGCGCGCACGGCTGCCCAGTTCGGCATTGACCCGCGCGTGGCCATCCTGTCCTACTCCACGGGCACCTCGGGCTCCGGCCCGGACGTGGACCGCTCCGTCGCCGCAGTCGAGGCCGCGCGCGCCTTGGACTCCACCGTCAAGGTCGACGGCCCCCTGCAGTTCGACGCCGCCTGCGACCCGGGCGTGGCTGCGAAGAAGGCCCCGGATTCCGAGGTCGCCGGCCAGGCCACCGTCTTTGTCTTCCCGGACCTCGAGGCCGGCAATATCGCCTACAAGACGGCGCAGCGCACCGCTGGCGCGCTGGCCGTGGGCCCCATCCTGCAGGGCCTCAACAAGCCCATCAACGATCTCTCCCGCGGCGCGACCGTCCCGGACATCGTCAATACCGTCGCCATCACTGCAATTCAGGTAGGAGCGTAAATAGCCTTGTCGTACGTACTCGTCCTCAACTCTGGTTCCTCCTCCGTCAAATTCCAGCTCGTCAACCCCGAGAACGCCGCCACGGACGCCCCGCTCGTGTCCGGCCTGGTCGAGCAGGTCGGCGAGCCCATGGGCGCTGTCACCGTCAAGACGGGCGGCGAGGCTTACAAGGAAGAGCTGGAAATCCCCACGCACTCCTTCGGCCTCGAGCGTGCCTTTGAGATCATGCACGACCACGGTGTTGGCCCCCAGGATGTCGACGTCATCGCCGTCGGCCACCGCGTCGTCCACGGCGGCAAGCTCTTCTCCGAGCCGCAGCTCATCACCGACCAGATCGAGTCGATGATCGAAGACCTCATCCCGCTGGCACCGCTGCACAACCCGGCGAACCTGGACGGCATCCGCGTCGCGCGCGCCATGCTGCCCAACATCCCGCACGTGGCGGTCTTCGATACCGCGTTCTTCAACCACATGCCGCCAGCCGCTGCGCTGTATGCCATCAACAATGAGGTTGCCTCCCAGTACGACATCCGTCGCTACGGTTTCCACGGCACCTCGCATGAGTTCGTCTCGCAGCAGGTCCCGAAGTTGCTGGACCGCGACCCAGGCCACGTTCACCAGATCACGCTGCACCTGGGCAACGGTGCCTCGGCCGCCGCCATCCGCAATGGCCGCGCTATCGACACCTCCATGGGTCTGACCCCGCTGGCCGGTCTGGCCATGGGTACCCGTTCCGGTGACATTGACCCTGGCATCATCTTCCACCTGGCTCGCCAGGCGGGCATGTCTATCGATGAGATCGACAACCTGCTCAACAAGCAGTCCGGTGTCAAGGGCCTGGCTGGCGTCAACGACTTCCGTGTTCTGCGCGAGCGCATCCAGAACGAGGACCAGGACGCGTGGCTGGCGTACAACATCTACATCCACGCGCTGCGCCGCTTCATTGGCGCGTACATGATCGCGCTCGGCCGCGTCGACGCGATTACCTTTACCGCCGGTGTGGGCGAGAACGACACGGAGGTCCGCCAGGACTCCCTGTACAACCTCGACATGTACGGCATCCACTTTGACAAGGAAGCCAACCTCTCGCCGTCGCGTGAGCCGCGCATGATTTCCACGCGCACCTCTCCGGTGAAGGTCTTCGTCGTACCCACCAACGAGGAGCTCGCCATCGCGCAGAAGTCCGCCGCCGTGGCCGCCATGGCACGCGAAGCGGGACTTTATTAGGAACGGCGTTACAGGAAGACTCCTGGGAATTTTCGCATGTCTGCGTCTTTGCGCCGTGTGGGCTGTTCGCACGGCGCAGCACCGCTAATTTTTTGCCGCCGCGACCCCGTTCGCGCAGCTAATGCCCAGTATCTTTTGGGTGCCAAATAGAATGTGCAGTCCTCCGCTTGCCGGAGGGCTGTACTCGTTTTAGCGTGTGGTGCATGACCATTATGGGGGAGCTGGCCAGCCTGTTGGCCCG